>CAZAYE010000641.1:0-3108 GCA_964489255.1 uncultured Enterobacteriaceae bacterium | reverse complement strand
GACCTGGATTGACAAACGACCCGAGGAGTTTCGAAAAGCTCAGCCCGAGCTAGCCCGGCGAGTTCGTCAAAGATATGAACTCTGCCTTGGCAACCTTTTGGTGAAACACCATTGGGTTCCGTTCGTACCTGCTAAAGCTTTCTACTACAACACTCACGTAGGTCTCGATGTTGGCGGCCGGCACAACAACCGGGCTATGGCATGCCTGGGATATGGCTTTCAGAAACCATCTGACGGGCTATTCTTTCGACTAGAGGAAATCCCCATTGATGTGCAACAAGCTGAGCCGATCCCCACAGACTATCTCTACCGTGGGCTTCTCCGTTTGTTCGAGTTCGTGCATTCGGAACTCACCTCTGCCGGCTGGAACCCTGACTTCGAGCATATGCTTTTCCCCCGTGACGGACTGCTACTCGGAGAGGGGGATGAGTGGAATGAGCGGGATGCCTTGGTTCAACTTCACACTGAGTTCCTCAACCGTGGATGGGTGACGCAGGATTCGGTATGGACTGCTGTCGAGATTCTCAAGAGTGCAGAGGGATGGCGGCTGCTTCGTAGCCAAGGCGAGGTGATGAATCCGCTTGTAGGGAAATGCATATTTCCATTCGATGATGAAAACATCGCGTTGCTCTGTACTACCGGAGCCCCCTACCTGTCACAGGGGACAGCGTGTCCCTTGATGATTCGTATCGTCAACATCTATGGCTGCGCTGAGTGTACCGAGGTGATCCGGGATCTGATTTGGCAAGCCGATATGTGCTTCACGAAGCTTGACACCGGTATGCGGCTCCCCTGGGTGCTGCACGTCGCTGACACGGGGGCGCTGCAACTGTCTCGATCCTACAAGATCACGGGCGTTACCGTATGATGGAATCGACCAGCACACGGATTGTTTTCTGCTCCCATTGCTCGTATGCCTGTTCGCCCCATTCGTGTTCAACGAACCACGCTGCTAGGAGAAGATCCACCCCAAAGTCAGGAGTGTCCGCACGGCGAATGATGTCTCGAACGCTGTTAATTTGCTCTGGGGTGCACCTCGGCAGCGCAAGCTCCTTGCACGTTTCCAGAGCGGACGACACGCAGGATTTTACTAATTCAGGATTGACCAAGGCGATGTATCGATTCGTTCGTTGGGATTTCCATCTGGATTTCCGCCAATCTTGAATGAGCTGCGTAAGGCCGTCAGTATAGGCACTCCAGCCGAGCTGTCCGCTTGCGCTAACAAGCGCAAAGGCACGCACTTCGTATGGAGGATGGTTTTGATCAATCTGGTATGGATTGATATCAGAGTCCTGAAGCTCGTTGTGGAGAGCGGACAGGTATGATGGACCACATGTTCATAGAGCGATCATGTCAATCGCCAGCTCATGAGCCCAATTGTGATGATCCGGGGTCGGTCTCCAGAATCGATTGATCTCTTCGATGATTTTCTGAGCCTTACTTATTGTTGAACCCTGATCGGCTATGGCTCGCAGATGCAAGGCATTCCTCGCCCGGTCCAGCTTGACATTGAATCTCCTTATGAAGGTCTCATCACACCGAAAGAACACATTGTGTCCTATTTCGTGGCAGAGCAGTGGATACTCCAGCAGGTTAATGTCGTCTAAGTTATCTTCTCCCGGAAAGAGGATCACGTCGATAACATGTGCATATTCCTTGTCCTCTGAGAGTGGCACACGCCGGTGACCCCAAGTCTGACTAGGCCGGGGTATGATCATCTCAGAGAGTTGTGCTGCTCCTTGACGCCAGTGCTCTGCCAAGGTCTTTATCATCAAAGCATCGAAGTAGAACCGTTCATCGAACGATTGAGGCAGGAGTTCCATAATACGATCGACATAGTTGGCCACTTGTGAGGCTTGGTCGAACCTGGCTATCCCAGAACGAATGGCCTCTTGGGTCTCTCTTATCAGTTTTTCTATCTTTTCCCCGATCGGGGATAACGGCGAGTCAGCGTATCTTCTTTGCACTCTGAGTAAACATTGCTGAAGTTGGTCAGGTTTCTGACGACTGCGACGAGGCAATGGCGCTCTTCCGTGAAAGTTAGTGTTATGGAGTTTACCATCGATCCGGCACAATTGCACCGCGGGATCCATGAAAGACCTTGTCTCTCGTCTTTCTTGGTGATGTCGGAAATCGGTGAGACGTAAAGAGCGAGGCAAGCATAAAGAGTTGGTCGATCACATTGCTCAGAATCCGGATGTGCTGGAGCCAGGCTTGAGATTATATGGTAGCAACGTGCACGTGTCACGTGAGTTCGGAGAGGTAGGCTACGTTGAACCTGGTATTCATAGGCGGGGACGGGACGTATTTGTTGGTTGAGGTGAAGGTAAAGCCGGAGGAGATTGATAAGGCCATTGGGCAGATCTTGAGACACCGGTCGCTGTTTGCTTCACAAAATTTTCTCCAGCCAGAGAAAATAAGGACGGCGATTGCCTGTCCTTTTATTCCTTCGCAGTCACGGAAAATCTGCGAGGAGGTACAGATCCAATGTTTCGAGATTGGGAATGTATAGAGCAGGCTCTTCCGATGACTAAGAAAAAGAGGTTAAGCGAAAAAATCCTTCAGGAGATCATCCGCCGGGTGGTAGAGGTGGCCAAACCGGAGAAGATCATTCTCTTTGGCTCTGCCGCCCGAGGAGAAATGGGCCCCAATAGCGATGTGGATTTGCTGGTGGTGAAGAAGGGTAAATTCGACCGTAGCCGTTTGGTGGGAGACATTTATATGAAGCTTCATGGAGTGGGGCAGGCTGTGGATGTGATTGTGGTAACGCCACGAGAAGTAGAGCGATACCGCAACACGCATTGCCTTGTCATTGCGCCTGCCTTACGAGAGGGCAGGGAAGTCTATCATGCCTGAACGCTACCCGCCGGAAGACCCCAGAGAATGGCTAAACCGAGCCCGAAGCAATCTCATCCAGGCGCAGGTTAAGCGCAAGGGTGTATATCTGGAGGATCTCTGCTTTAATGCACGGCAAGCTGCGGAAAAGGCCATCAAGGCGCTTTTGATCAAGCAAGATGTAAAATTCCCTTTTATAGGTAGTGGGCACGGCACGCCGTGTTCCTACGGCGTGTCGCAAGTTCGATCACAAAGCCGTCACCGGTCCCGGTG
>CAZAYE010000640.1:0-3110 GCA_964489255.1 uncultured Enterobacteriaceae bacterium | reverse complement strand
CTTCGCGCTGCTGTCCCAACGGGGGCCGGCAGTCGCCTTGCGGGATTTACTCATTCACGACTGCGGGTGGCCGGCCTACGTGGTGCGCCCCGTCCCACTTGAGCCCATCGCGTAGCTACGACCTCGTTGACAGTCTTGCCAGTCCCTGGTACTTTTGCACCAATTTTGTAGCCCGCCGCCCTCTTAGCAGGCTGATGAAAAATCCTTTTCGACCATCCCCCTTCCTAGTCAGGAAGGGGGTGAAAACTGTACCTGGGGGACACCCCCAGCTCCCCGTCCCTTCGACTTCGCTCAGGGCAAGCTCCGGGGCTTCGCCCCTCTGGACTCCCCTTTTTCAGCACCCCGTTAGGAAAGGTTAGTAAGCGAACGCTCGTCCTCAGTTCGTTCAGGCTTGAGAAGGAGCGCCATGACATTTCGACTCAGCACTGAGTCGCTCGCCCGTAGCAGCGCCCGTCGGCCTTGGACCATCATCGCCATCTGGATCGTTGCGGTGGTGGTCTCCATCGGGTTGGCGGCGACGCTCCTGGCCGACGCCCTGACCTTCGAGTTCAAGCTACAGAGCAGTGTCGAGTCTGTGGTGGCCGAAAAATTGCTGGAGGACCGCCTGAGCGGTCCCCGGAAATCCAATGAGATAGTGATCTTCAGATCAGACACCTTGACCGTCGACGATTTGGTGTTCCGGCAGAAAGTCGAAGACACCTTCACCAGCATCGCCGCCCTAGGCAAAAAAATCGTCGAGGGTGGCGTGCACTACTACCTCACAGGTGACGAGTCCCTGGTCTCGGCTGACCGGCATACGACCATCCTTCCGCTTGTCATGGCTGGGGACGTCGCCACCGCGGGGAAGAACATCAGTAAAGTCCACGATCTCGTTTCGGCTGCGAACAACCAGAGCGACTTCGAGGTCCTTTTGACCGGCCAGGCCACCGTTGCGCTGGACGCACAAGAGATCTCAAAGGCAGATTCCGAGAGCGGCGAATCCATTGCCATTCCTTTAGCGGTGGTCATCCTCGTCCTGGTGTTCGGGGCATTGGTGGCGGCCTTCATGCCGATTATTGTTGCGGCGATCTCCATCCCCATCTCCCTGGGACTGGTGGGTTTGGTCGGCCTCGTGTACGAATTTTCGTTATTTGTCACCAACATCATCACGCTGATCGGCCTCGCCGTAGGTATCGACTACGCCCTTTTCATTGTCCACCGGTATCGAGAAGGGCGAAGCCAGGGGCTAGACAAGACCGAGGCAATAGGCCGAGCCGGGGCAACTGCCGGCCGTGCCGTCTTCTTCAGCGGAACGACCGTGGTGCTGGCCCTTGCCGGGCTGCTGATCATGCCAATGAATGTATTCAACAGCCTTGCGATTGGAGCTATCTTCGTGGTTGCTATTTCCGTGCTGGCGTCCCTGACCCTGCTGCCTGCGCTCCTCGGTCTGCTCGGCGACAAGGTCGACCGGCTCCACATCCCGATCATCGGCTATGCTCAGAAGCGGTTCGATGAGGAGAGTCGCGGCGGCTTTTGGGACCACGTCTCCCACGCGGTCATGAAGTACCCGGTCGTTAGCCTGCTGCTGGCAGCTGGCCTCATGGCGGCGGCCACCATTCCTTTCTTCGACATCAAAACCGGGCTTGTTGGAGTCGCCTCGTTCCCTGACAACGTCGAATCCAAAAAGGGCTTTGTCATCGTCTCCCAGGAGTTTCCCAACCTTCTGACGGACCGTGCGATGGTAGTCATCGATGGCGACATTAATGACCCGTCTATTCAAGATGCCATCGAGGACCTAAGGGCCCGTATGGAAGCAGATGGCCACTTTGGCAAGACCCAGCTTGAACCCAATGCGGCTGGGGACCTGGCTCTTTTGTCCGCGCCTATCACTGGAGGCGATGCTAGCAGTGATGCCGCGCTGTCGGCGATCAGAAGGCTGCGGGGGACCTACATCCCAGAGGCCTTCGGCAATACGCCGGCAGATGTCCGGGTAGCGGGCGACACCGCTTTCTTCATCGACTTCTTTAGAGTCAACCGCCGCTACACGCCCATCGCATTTGCCTTTGTCCTCAGCATGAGCTTCGTCCTAGTGACGGTGGTCTTTCGCTCCATCGTCGTAGCCGTGAAAGCGATCATCCTCAACCTGCTCTCGGTGGGAGCAGCCTATGGGCTGATCGTCCTCGTGTTTCAGAAAGGGGTGGGGAACGAGCTCCTTGGTCTCCAGAAAGCCGACGCGGTCGAGGCTTGGCTGCCCTTGTTCCTGTTCGCCATCCTGTTCGGCCTCTCTATGGACTACCACATCTTCCTCCTGAGCCGTATCAGGGAGCGTTTCGATCAGACCCAAGAAAACGCTGGCTCGGTGGCCTTTGGGATACGCTCGACGGGCCGGCTGATCACCGGCGCTGCAGTCATCATGGTCGCCGTCTTCGGAGGTTTCGCCTTCAGCGCCCGCCTGGTGGACCTCCAGGAGATGGGCTTTGGCCTGGGATCGGCGATTCTCCTCGACGCTACCATCGTGCGCATGGTCCTGGTTCCCTCGGCGATGAAGCTGATGGGAAAGTGGAATTGGTACTTGCCTGGATGGCTGCAATGGCTGCCAGACTTTCGACCCGAAGCAAAGAGAACCGAGCCAGCACGAGCATCCGCACATCCACAGTAAGGCCACTGGCCCGCTGAAAGCACCGCGCCGGCCCATGAAAGAGTCAGAGGCATGTACGCCCACTCCGCACTTCATTGACCCAGCCTGCAAAGGCCCCTACAATGCCTTGGTAGCGGATCGAGCGCCCCGCTCCCCAAAGCGCTCCTAGGAAGCGGCACTTGCCTTGACCTTCGCTTTTACTGCCCGGGATGGCCCTCTCAACCAGGTCTGTGTGGCCATCGACCTAGAGACCACGGGGCTCTCCCCAGAACAGGACGAGATCATCGAGGTGGGGGCGGTCAAGTTCCAGGGCGGGCATCGCCTGGAGACCTATCACGGCCTCGTTAACCCGCACCGGGCCATCCCCGCGTTTGTAATTGGCCTCACCGGCATCCGCCAAGCAGATGTAGACCAGGCGCCCCCCTTTGCCGCCGTGGCAGGGGAGTTGGAGGCGTTCCTGGGAGACGCTGCCGTGGTGGGGCATAACGTCGCC
>CAZAYE010000639.1:0-3111 GCA_964489255.1 uncultured Enterobacteriaceae bacterium | reverse complement strand
CTCACTGTGGGTGGCAGACCACTCTTATCGGCTGAAATAGAGACTTTTGGCCAGCCTATCCTGGCGATCGGCAACATCGGAAGTGTTGTCGCTAATACGCTGGGAAGAGAGATCATATCTGAGAGTGCTGCCGTTCCCGTGCCTTCAGGAAGCGCGGGATTCGCCTATCGATATAACCCTAGCCTGAACGTGTTTGAACGCACGGCTATTGGTTTAGGGACTGTTTTTAATGAGCGCGCCTACGTTCTGGGAAAAGGGCAACTTGCCTTCGGTGTAGCCTATGTCCGGCAGGAATTTGACGAGTTCAACGGTCAGGACATTTCCGATTTAACTATTGGACCGGGACTCTTTAGCCGGTCTCCGTCTTTCGGAGCGCTCGTTGACACGGGGGTGGTGGAGGCTCAGCTTGATCTTAAGCTGAGAACAGACTCGGTCGCCTTCTGGGTCACCTACGGATTGACGGAGTGGCTAGATGTAAGCATACTGCTGCCCCTGACGACGATTAACCTCCGCGCCCGTTCCACCGTTAGGCAGGTGAGTGACGCCCTCGCAGATAACTTGCCGGCTTTCTTATCCAACTCGACGTGTACGGTAGCACAGGCTGTTGACGGCCGGTGCCGCATCGCTGACTTTATCATTCTTCGCGAGGGAACCCCTTTCTCTATTAGTAATCCGCGTACAGGGGAGGTAACGACGTCCTTTTCCAACAGGGTTGATGACGAGAAGACCGGCTTCGGTGACCTGATCTTGCGCGGGAAAGCGCGGTTTCTTGAACATGCCTGGGGCACGTTTGGCGGGCTCACGGAATTCACCCTGCCTACGGGCGAAAAAGACAACTATCTCGGCGATGATGCCTTCAAGGCGCGGTTCCTCCTGCTCTACTCTCAGGGGCTGTTCAATGACCGTTTGCATTTTCATCTGAACGGTGGTGGAAAGGTGACTACCCAAACAAGTCAGAAGAACACCCTCGAGTATGGCTCCGCGGTGGACTTTTCGGTGACGCAGAGGCTTTCTCTCGTGGCTGAATTGATCGGTTCGTGGAGGGTGGACTCAGAGGGATTGCCGGACAACTTCATAGACGGCGCCTTCGGCTTTAAGGTGAATCTCTTCCGTGGACTCATTGTGAACGCTAGCTTCCGCATTCCAGCGACGGACGACGGCCTGCGCTCGGACCTGGTCTATCTGGCCGGGCTGGAATACGACTTTTGATGGATCACAGGCAGCCAGACGAGTAAAGAGGGGCGAATCATGAACAAACGCGCTTGGGTAATCGGGATGCTACTCGCCGGCCTGATGTTCACAACCGGGGCGGAGGCTGCCATGGTCATGCCTTTCAATGTGGAGGAGATGACCCAACGGGCGGAGAAAATTTTTGTCGGGACGTGTACCAAAGTCGAGCATACGGTGAATGCGCAGGGAATGCCGGTGGTCGAGGTCTCCTTCGCCGTCTCCGAAACCCTGAAGGGAGAGGTGGGAGACACTGTCACTTTTCGGCAAATAGACCCGGCCCCGCAGCGGCAAACCGGTTCGGAACCGCAGTCAGGATCGCGCTTTCGTGTGAGAGGCTTGTGGTCTGCTGCCGTATTGGCGGGCGTCCCCGCCTACGCTCCTGGAGAAAAAGCTCTCCTGTTTCTCGCCAGAGAGGGGCAACTGGGACTCACCGCGCCAGTGGGGCTGTTGCAAGGAAAAATGCCGGTGACAACAACAGCCTCGGGGAAGAAACTTGTCACGAATAGCGCGCTCAAGAGAACCGAGCGTGTGGATTTGGCTCTCCCAGAGCCAGGAAAAGCTGGTGGTTACGACCAGTTTGTGACTACGATTCGGGCAATTGTGCAACCGGCACAGTGAGAAGGGGAGAAGCTATGCGCTCAGTGAAGATGGGTCGATGGAGGGCGATTTTGTTCCTAGGCTGTTGCTTGCTTGCTCATTCCGCCAAAGCTGGCGGCCCCATTATCTTCAACGAAGAATATATTGAAGGAGATTGTGCACTCAGCCGGGAGGATGGCTGCGCTCTCCCCTGGCTTGACAACCGAGCGGTGTACGTCGTGGAGACTGGGCGTCTCGGTGTCATCGAGAACGACATAGCCAAGGCAAAAGTCGCTACGGCTTTTCAGCAATGGACCGCTGTCCCCACTGCTAATCTGCAGGTGGTGAACTTAGAAGAGGTCCAGGACACCCTTCCGCCGGGGGCGCTCGATCCTTTTCTGAAGGATATCAACATCGACGATTTTACCGTGGATGACTGTACCGTCCCTGGCTTGGGAGATTTCCAAATAGAGCGCATTTTCTGCACCATGTTTAATGCTTGCGTTGCCCAAAACCTCCGCAATTGTCCCAGTCCAGTGGTTTTTGACGAAGACGGGACTATCACCGAAACCCTTTTCGGGAGCTCCGGCGTTGTCGGCTTCTCTGGCCCAGTCTTGCTCTCTACTCCAGGTGGTCCTGTGGCGCCGTTTCGTATCCTTCAAGCCTTTACCGTCCTGAATGGCGCCTTTTTTGATAATGACGAAGGGGATGATCCGACGGGAACTTTTTTCCTTGATGGGCTGATGACTCATGAATTTGGTCATTTTCTGGGCCTGGGTCATAGTATCCTTAATGGTGATACCGCACTGCTGAATCCAGCGGTATCGGAGGTGGGAACAACAGGAACGGGGGGAGGGGCGGCTACTCTCGCACCAGTCGATGCACTGGCCGCCGTGAGCGCCGCTGAGGCGGAGACAATGTATCCTATTCTCCTTGCAGGGCCAGGTGGCGTTTCTCCTTTAAATACCCTGGAGCAGGATGACCGAGTAGCTCTATCCACGCTGTACCCTTCTGGCTCGCTTGCCTCGACCGGGACTATTACCGGAAACGTCTTTTTCCCAGATGGAACCAACGCCCAGGGTATTGTAGTAATCGCGCGAAAGATTGATGCAAATAATACCGAATCCGTGCTCAAGGAGGCAGCATCGCAACTGACCGGGAACACCTTTGCCCCGAGACGGTGTAATGGCGATGTCTTTCTCGATGCTGACGGAGATAATATGCCCGATGATGCCGACGGAGATGGAGTCCCTGACCTCATCATCCCCCCCTTCGGTTCCGGGTTGTTCGGCGCGTGTACAGAGC
>CAZAYE010000638.1:0-3115 GCA_964489255.1 uncultured Enterobacteriaceae bacterium | reverse complement strand
ACTTCATTATTCCATTCGAACAATGCACTGGAATGGTCAGAGCTAGCAACGACGCTGATCCAAAGGTGATGGAATCCATCATGAACCGGTGCCTTGAGACTGCTGTGCTCTTTAACCAGAGGCTAGCTGTTCCGCCGGCGATAGTTACCGGTGCTGGCTCCGCCCAATAGACTTCATGAGTCGCGGTTGCTCGAGGGCAGCGATGTTGGCCCCGATGCCGTCTCTCTTGAACTGAACGAGAGACGGGATGGCAGGAGCCCTACGTGACTCCCCGGCGAAAGAGCAGAGGGCGGGGAATACCGATTTCTGTCTCTGCAACATCTTGGAAAAGTCGCTGCCGAGTCGGTGATGCTGCCGCTCGATCTGGTCGAGGACTTTATCCGTTGGTTGAAAGAAGTGCTCTGAGCAACGAAGGCGGTATAACCACGCGCTGCACCGGACGCTTGACAGCGCCGGTGAGCGCGAGCGTTCGGCTACGCAATGTGCGGCATTGAGTCAGGATATAGCCATGGATGGGCTTGACTATCTGCACACGCAAATGAAGCTCGAAGGGATACGCCTGAATCAACATCGTCTCATGGAACCCCTCGCGCCAAGCGGCGGTGACCTTCCACTACTCCTTTGGGCTCGCACTGACGACAGGCGAACCGTCGCGTATGTCAACGCTCTGCTGCCCTGCGCACTCCGAGAAGCACTCGCCTCTCGTGCTCGTCAGAACGACTTTCCAAATATAGCAGCCCTGCTCGGTCCACTGCACGCATACGGCATACAGACTGAAGTCGGGCATTCTCAGACCTACGTCTGTCCGAGACACTATGCCGAGACGGATACCAGTGCCGTCACGTGTTATCCACGAGAGCACCCAAAGATACAGGCCTTTGGCTTCAGCGGACTAGCCGACGAGGTCTATGCGGTGGAGAGAGACGGCGCGATCTGTGCTGCCTGTGTCTCGGTGCGCCAGAACCGCGAATGCGCGGAAGCGTGGGTCTTCACGGCTCCTGAACATCGGCGCAGAGGACTGGGGCAATGGGTGGTGACGGCCTGGGCAAAGAGTGTGTTGCGGGGCGGGCGCATCCCATTCTACAGTCACAGGATGGAGAACGTGGCATCGGCCAGCCTCGCCCGCAAACTCCGGCTCATGCCGGTATTCGAGGAGATCGGCATTACCAGGAAGGCATAAGGGGCGACAACCCGCCGAACAAGGGCCTGGAGCCGACTGCCAGAAGCGTCCGCTCCGCTCCCGCTTCCGGCAGCGGCTCATGCCTGGCGTTAGACCGCAGAGGGTGACATATGACACCAGACGTTATCGCTACCTTTCTCGGTGCGGTTGCAAGTCTTATAGCAGGCTGCCTCGTTTAGGCCGACCCAATCCGGAATTTAGTTAGAAGGTTGCTCGGCAGGGAAGAATCTCAGAGTGTGTCGATGAAGGTTATGGGTAATGAACTCACTGCGGGATTTCATCGTTTTCTGCGCCGGTGCAGATCGTCAACTTCTGGTGTACTGCCCACTGTACGAGCGCCACAAGTACATTGCCATTGGTATTACTGTCATTTTGACTGGCGTTTTTGCTGGAATGGCGGCTGGATACAGCTTTTACACCATCTTTAGGTCATTGCCAATTGCAGCAACCCTCGGACTTATCTGGGGATTTTTCATTCTGAATATTGATCGATTGATTTTGTCTACAATGCAAAAAGAAGGTAAGTTCTGGAGGGAACTCCTCCACACCATGCCACGGCTCGTTCTTGCTGCGCTCATCGCTCTCACCATTGCTCACCCATTAAAGCTGAGATTATTTCAGGATGAAATCCTCCAGCATTTGACTTCAGAACGTATCGAGAAACTCGAGCGACTTCAGGCAGAGTTCGACGCTAGAAGGACGAAATACCAAGAGGAGACACAGGAACAGATCGACCGGTCTCTATTCCACCGCACCGTCCAGGATCTGGGGAACCAAATCGGGATGCTCAACTCCAAACAGAAGGATTGTGAGGATCGACGTGAGGAGGCCCGAAAATACCACCTCTGCGAGTGTGCTGGGACATGTGGAACCATGAGATATGGAGACGGACCGGAGTGTAAACGCACCCGACAGGAGTATATCAACATCGGCGCCGACTGTGTAAGAGAGAGGGAAACCAGTCAAAGAGAGAGCGCAAAACTTGGCGGGGAACTATCAGCCACTAGGGACCGATTGTCGCACCACGTGGAGACAGTTGAGAAGCAGCGTAGTCGGGAAATGGAGCGACTTCAAGCGGAACTTCAGAAACGTTTAGCGAACATGGAGGAGTCGTTTTCCACCTCATTCCTCGCCAGAAGTGAGACGCTGTCAGAACTGTCAGAGCAGCGACCGACTACGTGGAGAATCGGCTTTTTTCTCACATTGCTACTACTAGCAGTGGAGATAATGCCCGTATTCGTCAAGTTGATTTCGCCATTTGACGCCCTTGATGCACTTCTCAATGGCGTCAGAAGGCAACATGTTGACAGCGCTGACGAGTTGTCTGCCAGATTGTTTCAAGCGCGTAGATCTTCGTTATTCCAAGCAAACACGGAACAAACGACGGATGCCCGAATAGTGATGGAAAGAGAATTTGAGACTCAATCAACTCAGAACCCACTAGAAGACGGAACGCGCACAATCAGATTAGACCCTAACACAATGGTGGCAACCACCATTAACTGGAAACGATTCATATTGATCATATGCACTGCCGTAGGCGCCACGCTTACGACGTTCTACTTTGCGAACGATGAGAAGACGGCACTCATGGCTGGATCGTTCTTCATAGCCTTGATTACAGCTGTGACAAGGTAGGGGTATATGAAGACCACATTTGACGAAAGGATCATTATTGTCCTTGTCGGTATCATTAGCGTTGTTATCACCATCGTGGTGAGTAAAGGTATCCAGCGTTACTTTTCTGGCCCAGGCGAAATCTCTCCAACGCAAGGATGGGAGGCTCAGCTTTCGGCTCTGACAGATAAGATAGAAAAGGTGCTTCGACTAGAGTCTGATTTCAACGATTTTCGGCTTGCGACTGCAAAAAAGATAACTGAGCTCGAAGCCGCGCTGAGCAGCTTTGAGCAGAAGCTAGAGTCGTCTCGGAAAGCA
>CAZAYE010000637.1:0-3126 GCA_964489255.1 uncultured Enterobacteriaceae bacterium | reverse complement strand
GGGCGCCAGGCAGCCAAGCAGTGCCTTCTATCCCTTCCTGGACCTAACATCGCAGCACAGTGCTGTAGAACCTAAAAAATTCTTGATTGCTGCCTTAGGTGGCTAGCCCGAATTATTCATTAACCTGAAAAATCGGCCAGAGAAAGTACTTGTGGAGCCAAGATGAGCCTCACAACAACCGTATCTGAGGGTCATCATGCCCCGAAGACAAGCGCATCAGGTCATCCTGGCGCCCTCCAAATCGGTCTCAAGATCGCGAGCAGGCGTAAGGCATCCTGGCAGCCCCCTCAGGCCTACAACAACCCCTTCGCCATTGAAGCGTCGAGGCCCGCGATCGCGTTCACAGGGCCTGCGAGGTCAAGCGTACGCACGCCAACAAGGTCCGGGGTGCTGCGATCCGGCCGTCTAACAAAGCACTGGAGCCGACCGCGCCAATGGTAGCGTGTACTCAGAGCGCATCACGCGTGGCGCGGCGGCTCACCGCGGGCGTTCGGCTGCTTTCACTGACACACAATGAGGAGTCGAAACGTAGGAACTGTGTACCTGTAGAACCGACGAATGAAAACCATCCTGCCTTGAAAGGAGTCCGTCGTGCACACATGTATTGCTACTGGCCTCCTCATCGCACTTACTTTGATCCTCTCGCACTGTGCGACCGTCGCTACCCCACCCACGGCGGTGGAAGCACCGGTCTCTCGCTCCCAACAGCGCGAAGCACAGCACCGTACCAGCATCCCTGAAACCAAAATCCTGAAGCGCAAAGTTGCTATTGCCCGTTTTAGTAATGAAACCCGTTATGGCAAGGCCTTGTTGCGCGATGTCGATCAAGACCCCCTGGGCAAACAGGCTACAGATATGCTTTCCACGCGCCTGGTGGCATCAAAAAAATTCCTGATCTTTGAACGTCCAGATCTCAGCAAGATCGAGCGTGAGCAAATCATCTTGAAAGACGCCAATCTCATTGGAGTTGATGCCCTCATCCTGGGCTCCATCACCGAATTTGGACGGGTAACTACTGGGACCACGGGGTTTCTCAGTGCCACCAAAAAACAGGTGGCCCGCGCGAAGGTGGAAATCCGTCTGGCGGACCCACGCACGGGCCACGTGTTCTTTTCCGCCACTGGCTCTGGTGAAGCTACCACGGAATCGGGCGAAGTGGCCGGGTTCGGCAGTCGGGCCGATTATGATGCCAGACTGAATGATCAGGCCATCGGGGCTGCGATTTCGGACCTCCAAAATACACTGATCTCGAAGCTTGAAGAGCGGCCATGGCGCACGGATATTTTGCGCGTCCAGGGCTACCAGGTGTTTGTGAGTGGCGGTGCACATCAGGGGCTACAAGTCGGTGATGTCTTCGCCATCATGCGCGAGGGTGACAGAGTCACCAGTCAACAAACCGGATTTACCATCATGCTCCCTGGCACGCAGATAGGTCGCTTGCGCATTATCAGTCTATTCGGAGATGCTGAGACGAATGAAGGGGCAGTAGGGGAAATCATCTTCGGCACTCTCGATCCCAATCGCCTGGAGGGTGTGTATGTCGCAGAGGAGAGGAGGAACTAGTGAGAACAAGCGTCTTGTTACCCCTTATCGTCCTGACGCTGATGAGTGCCTGCAGCGGCCCCATAAGCGCAGTGCGTGTACCAGACAACCGACCGGCTATCGCTATTCAGGGCGCAGCAGTAGATGCCATCCTCTATGTGGATGGTCTCTCCATGGGCGCCGCGCAGCAATTTGATGGCCGGACGCAGGTCTTGTTGTTGGAACCCGGTCCCCACAAAGTCGAAGTGATCAGTCGAGGGAAAAGGGTGCTCTCAGAGCAGATCTTTCTCGGTGGGGAGGAAACCAAAACGCTGACCATCAGCGAGGGAGGGAGCACACCATGACGACACGATGTCTCATATGGCTCCTATTGAGTACACTGACTTGCACAGGTTGTACAACTTCGCAATACTCCTGGGGCAATTACGAGCCTGCCCTGTATAAGTACTACAAAACTCCATCGGAGGTAGAGACATACGCTGAACAACTTGCTGAGGTCATCGCCGAAGGGGAGGCAACTGGTCGTGTCCCTCCGGGCATGTATGCTGAATACGGCTATATCCTGTGGGTACAAGGCCAAGCTGACAAAGCGGTTGTGCAGTTCGAACGCGAAAAACAAACCTGGCCCGAATCGACTCACTTCATGAATCTCTTGATTCACAACGTCACGTCGAGCCAGCGTCCGGTGCCCCGATCAAAGCTGCTCACACCCTATCCAGGAGGCCCCCTGTCATGAGACACGCTTTTGTATTACTCGTGGGGGTATCCTTGGCTGTGGCGTGCACGGGTTGCGCGACAGCACCGCCCCGGAAAGATTACGCGCAGTTCCGACGATCGGCTCCCAAGACGATTCTGGTGGTCCCAGCGGTGAATCGCAGTGTGGAAGTGAATGCACCAGATTATTTTCTGTCGACCATTGTCCGGCCGCTCGCCGAGCGTGGTTACTATGTGTTTCCAGTCAATGTCGTGAAGCGTGTACTTGAAGACGACGGTCTGGCAGATGCCAATCTGGTCCACAGCGCCGACCCCACCCGACTAGGGGAACTGTTCGGGGCTGACGCCATTTTGTATGTCAGCATCGAAAGATGGGATGCCAAATACCTTTTGCTCACAACGCAAGTCACAGTGGAATTCATTTACGTGATCAAGAGCGGGCAGACTGGCGAAGAGTTATGGCGCACTACTGAGCGCATGGTCTATCAACCGCAGGCGAGTTCTAGTGGCCATCCACTAGCAACGCTGATCGTCCTCGCCGTAGAAGCCGCAGTCACCAAAGCTGCCCCCAACTATATCCCGCTGACCCGACAAGCGAATTGGACGGCAGTGACGCGTCCATATCAGGGGTTACCAGCTGGCCCTCACAGTAAAGCGTATAGGAAAGATATGGAGCAGTTCTAATCCATCCGCAGCAAAGGGGTCAGGAATCGTTTCTCGCTAGGAGTACGGGCACGGGCTCAGGCCGGAGCCGAACAAGGGCGTGCAGGCGACCACCAACAGCGTCCGCTCGGTGCGCCGTGAAGCGGCATGGAAGAATGTGGTAACACCTTGGGTATACAGGTACCCAATGCGCCCTTGGAGCGAAGC
>CAZAYE010000636.1:0-3128 GCA_964489255.1 uncultured Enterobacteriaceae bacterium | reverse complement strand
TCCCATTACGGCGGGCGCTGGTCGTAGCAACGAAGACCACTTGCCAAACGTGACCGGGTCGTCTCCGCTGAGCGACCATGACCGCATGATCAGCGTCATCCGCCAAAGCCTGCCATCAGTGCGGCGAGTCGGAACGCTCTTCAGTCTCTCCGAGGACAACGCGGTAATCCAGAAAGATGCGCTGGTCGTGGCGGCAAAAAAGATCGGCATCGAGGTGGAAGCGCTTGGCATCAGCCGAAGTGCGGAAATAGCGGATGCCGCCTTGGCACTGAGCACCAGCAACATCGAGGCGATCTGCCAGATCTCGGATAATCTGACCAGCGCGGGATTTACGAGTATCGTTCAGGCCGCCCGACAGGCGAAGCTGCCCCTCTTTGCTTATCAAACATCCCAAGCACAGGCCGGCGCAGTGCTCGCCGTAGCGCGTGACTTTGCTGAGGCAGGAAAAGTTGCGGGAGAAATGGCTGCCAGGATTATGCACGGCGAGCATCCATCCTCGATTCCGTTCCAGTCTGTCAGTAACACACGGTTGATTGTCAACCTGCAGGCTGCGCAGGCCGTAGGGCTCACGCTGCCGGCTTCGTTAGTTACCCAAGCCGACGCTGTGCTCGACGCGACGGGCTTTCACGAGAAAACCCCGGTGCTGAAGGTCGCAACGACAAAGACTGCCCCGGCTCGGCTGACGAAAAAGTGGAACGTGAACCTGGTCGAGTTTAATAACGTGTCGGATGTGGAGGAAGCAGAGCATGGCGTGCTGGCCGGATTGAAGGAGGCTGGGTTAGTCGAAGGACGTGACTACGCAATAAAGATCCGCAATGCCCAAGGGGACATGGGAACAGTGAGCAGTTTGATCGATGCTGCTATGACTGAAGGCGCCGATCTGTTGATTACCCTGTCCACTCCAACCTTGCAGGCAGCCTTGCAACGGGCCCGCAACCTGCCCATCGTGTTCACCTACGTCGCCAGCGGCGTGCAGGCGGGAGCGGGACGGACCGACGAAGACCATCTCCCGAATGTGACGGGAGTCTATCTTGGCGCCGCCTACGGCGAATTGCTCACCCTTCTCCGCGAGGCGTTTCCGTCCATCCGCACCATGGGAACGCTTTTCGTGCCGGCCGAATCGAACTCGGTTCTTCATAAAGATATCCTGACACAAGAGGCACAAAAGGTTGGTATTGAGATTATCACCGTGGCAGCAAACACCAGCGCCGAAGTCCCTGATGCCGCCCTGTCGCTGAGCAGCCGCCCCATTGATGCTATCTGTCAGATTCCCGGCAACCTGACCGCTTCCTCGTTTCCCAGCATTGCCAACGCTGCCCAACGCGCCAAACTGCCGATCTTTGCTTTTCAAAGTTCTCAGGCCCGCGCCGGGGCCGTGGTCGTTCTGGCACGAGATTATGCCGACGGGGGGCGAGAGGCCGGCCTGCTTGCCGCCCGAGTCATGCGCGGAGAAAACCCGGCGTCTCTCCCCTTTCGGCAAGTCAAACGGACGAAACTCATTGTGAACCTTGAGGCTGCACGCAGTTACGGCCTCACCGTGCCTCCCGTGCTTCTCAAACGCGCCGAGGAGGTCATAGGACAATAATCATGGAAATTACCGAGCAACACTTAGGCGAAGTGCTAGAATTACGAGTCAAAGGCCGCTTGGACTCTTACTGGGCTGATCCCCTCGCCCGTCGGCTGGAGGAGGTGATCCGTGAAGGCGCGCATCATATCAGGCTTAACCTTACAGAAGTCGCCTATCTGAGTTCGGCCGGTATCCGCGTGCTCGTCAAGTTCTACCGACAGTTGCAAGGGATCCAGGGATCGTTCGCCGTTTCCAACCCATCAGAACCAGTCAAAACCGTCCTGGACCTCGCTGGACTCGCGACTCTCCTGATTAGCGGAACCGCGCCTCCTGTGGCTGCTCCGGCCACGCAGACACAAACGAGACAGATTGAACGGGAGCATGCCATCTTTGAGGTCTTTGCCCACACGCAGGGCGCGACGCTCACCTGCCAGGCAATTGGCGATCCAGAACTGTTGCTCGGCTGTCGTTTCGACGAGCAACATGCTCAGACGGTACGGTTTCCCGACACAACCTTCGCGGTAGGCCTCGGCGCACTCGGGAATAACTTTGCCGATTGTCGCAACCGATTTGGCGAGTTCCTGGCGGTCGCCGGAGCCGCAGCCTATTTGCCAACCGACGGGACCAATGTTCCGGATTACCTGGTGGCCACCGGTACCTTTGTTCCGACCATCGAAGTTCTGTACTGCCTCGCCTGCGACGGGCAGTTTGCTCATCTCACCCGCTTCGAAACGAAAAAAGAAGCCAGCTCGGTTCCTTTGGTCGAACTGGTAGAGACCTGCCTGGAGATCGCTGGTACGGAGATGGCCGGTATTGTCATCGCTGCAGAATCTGCTGGGTTAATGGGAGCTGCGTTGCGGCGGTCGCCCGCGCTGCAGGCCTCTGAAACTGCGCCCTTCACTCACCCACAGATCCGAGAATGGCTGTCGTTCACGGCGGAACGTGCCTACGCACGCAGCTTGACTTTGGTTGCAGGGGTCGCCTCTCGTGCTCCCCATCCCACTCTTGCTCCTCTGGTGCGTCCCTTGGGTAAGGGGCCGTGGCCGGCTGGCCACTTTCATGCCGCCGCCTTCTCCTATCGTCCTCTACAGAAAGGGACGCTTGAGGTAAAGACGACGGTGACCACCCTCTTCGAGGCGGAGACGCTCCAAGGGGTGCTGCACCTGTTGAATGATGATCGCGAGATCGCCGGCGCAGGACAAAGCGAGTTTATCCGCGGAGCCTGCTGGATTGGGCCGATTCCTGAGGTCGTAGCGGAAAGGAGATAATGTGACCCTTCTCATCGGCGCGTGGACCATTGGGCTCATTCTCTCGTTGCTGGCGCTGGGGGTCTTCATCAGCTTCCGCATCTTCGATTTTCCCGACATTACGACCGAAGGGTCGATCACCACAGGGGCTGCGATCGCTGCCACTTTACTCGTAGAGGGCGTGGACCCGCTGCTGGCGACCGTGGCGGGCTTCTTCGGCGGTATGGTCGCTGGAGCAATTACCGGGGTGCTGCACACCAAGTTTCATCTGTCTCTTATACACATCTCCGAGCCCACGAGACTAGGCATGATCT
>CAZAYE010000635.1:0-3130 GCA_964489255.1 uncultured Enterobacteriaceae bacterium | reverse complement strand
GGGGTCCGGCGGCGGAGTAACTCATCCACTGCCTCCGCCACATCGGGATGGATAGCAAAGCGATAGCGGTCGTGAATTTCAATGAGCGCATCAAACGTCGGTGGCGCCTTACGTTCCAAGACGGTCTTCTGCGTGCCGCGCCGCCGTGCTTCTTCATCTCCCAGAGTCACCGATTGAATACCGCCGATGAGGTCGGCCAAGGTAGGATTTTGGATCAGATTCTCCAGGGCGGTGCCATGGGCGGTGGCAATCAATCGAACCCCGCGCTCAGCAATCGTACGGGCAGCGAGCGCCTCAGCTTCGGTACCAATCTCGTCGACCACGATGACCTCGGGCATGTGGTTTTCCACCGCCTCGATCATCACCTTGTGTTGGAGGTCTGGAGACGGCACTTGCATGCGCCTGGCGCGGCCAATCGCTGGGTGGGGAATGTCACCGTCACCAGCAATCTCGTTGGAGGTATCAACGACGATCACTCGCTTGCCGCTCTCATCGGCGAGTACCCGTGCTACCTCACGCAAAAGGGTGGTCTTCCCCACACCAGGGGGGCCGAGCAGCAGGATACTCTTCTGGTCTTCAGTAACCTGGTCTTTGACAATATCGACCGTGCCAAACACCGCACGGCCAACCCGACAGGTCAGACCAATAACTTCACCCGTGCGATTGAGAATCGCAGAGATGCGGTGCAGGGTGCGCGGGATCCCCGCGCGGTTGTCGTGAGTGAAAGCGCCGACCCGCGCTACGGTAAACTGGAGGTCTTCCCGGCTCACTGCCGCATCCAGGAGGTATACGGTCTTCTTGATATAGCGCGCCTCCGGAGGACGACCGAGGTCAAGGACGACCTCAAGCAGGCCTTGCAATCCCGGTTCGCGCAAGAGTGCCTCGCGCACTGGGAGGGGGAGGACTTCCAACAAGAGGTCGAGATTATCGACCGTTTCGACTCGGCTGACGAGCGGGGTGTCATCGCTCAAAGCGTGTGTTTCTGCTGTCATACTCAGTAGTGGTACAATTACCAGTCATTCGTCGTGCCACGCCGAATGACCTCGGCATTTTGCGATAGAGCTCCGCCCCAGAGCATTGAGAATCAGGCTTCTCTCTCATTTTTTTCTATACGTGCTCACGAGCCTCGCTGAAACTATCTCCCGGACGATACAGCGCTTCGATCTGCCTACGACGGGTCTCTGCCACCACCCGCCGCTTCACCTTGAGGGTGGGGGTCAGTTCGTCCCGCTCCTGGGAGAACGGTTCGGAGAGAAGCGCGAAGTTCCGCACCCGAGAGTACAGAGGCAGCACCCGGTTCACCTCATCCAGGCGGCGGCGGAAGAGCGTACGGAATTCGCTGCGTTCCAAGAGGACTGCCCATTCATCGGCCAGTCCGTGCTTCCGGGCTAGGGCTTCGAGCAGGGGGCGATTGGGCACAATCAGAACGGTCAAATAGGGGCGCCGATCACCGATCAGGCAGGCTTCCTCAATCAGCGGGTCTTGCTTGAGCAGACCCTCGACGTGCTGTGGGGCAATGTTCTCTCCTTCCGAAGTAATAATCAAATCCTTCTTCCGGTCAGTAATCGTGATGAATCCCTCGGCATCGATCTCACCGACATCACCAGTGTGCAGCCAGCCTTCAGCATCGATCGCTTGCGCCGTGTCCTGAGGTCGGTGGTAATAGCCTTGCATGACGTTCGGACCCCGCACACAGATCTCGCCGTCTTCAGCGATTTTCACTTCGACCTGCGGCAAAGCCGGGCCGACACTCCCCAGGCGTATACGACCAGGGATATTGCACGAAACCACCGGTCCGGCCTCGGTGAGGCCGTACCCTTCATAGACGGTCAGGCCAGCCCCGAAGAAGAAGCGCGAGACTTCTGCGCTCAGCGGAGCTCCACCAGAGACCAGAAAGCGTACTCGACCACCCAGCACCGCACGCAGTTTGTGAAAGAGAAGGCGGTCCGCCAGCCGATATTGGAGGCTGAGCTTCAAGGGGAAGGACTGCTGCGAGACACGGCAAGTGCCGGCCTTTTTCGCCACAGAGACTGCCCAATCCAAAATCTGGCGCTTGGGAAACCGAGCACTCTCTCGTTCGCTCGAGACCCGGCGATGGACCAGTTCGAGCACCCGTGGGACGCAACAGATCACTGTGGGCTTCACCTCTCCCAGGTCTTTGGTGAGAGTAACCGTTCCCCCCCCGTACGCAATACTCGCCCCTGCCCGGAGGAGTGTATAGAGTCCGGCAGTGCGTTCGAATCCATGCGAGAGCGGCAGGAATGACACACTCAGGTCTTCCTCAGTAATCGGAAGAATAGCCGTCGCATCCTGGGTATTGGCAAGCATGTTAGTGTGGGTCAGCATGACCCCTTTCGGCATGCCGGTCGTACCAGAGGTGTAGATGATCGTGGCGAGTCCAGGATCAGCCACCGGCCGTGCCTCATCGCCGTTTCGTTCACCTCGTGCCAGCAGACCGTCCAAGCTCAGAGCTGGCAGCTGACCGAGGCGGGTTTCCTCTTTGGGCCCATCATCTAACAAGAGCAGATACGACAGATCAGGGAGGTCGCCGGCAATCTTGAGAATCTTGGCAAGCTGTTCGCGACCGGACACAGCAATAAACCTCACGCCAGCATCTTTGAGGATATAAGCAGTCTCGCGGGGTGTACTGGTGAGGTAAAGAGGCACATCGACCCCACCCAGGTATAAACAGGCGAGATCGATGATTGGCCACTCGGGCCGGTTCTCAGCGAGAATTGCCAGACGGTCGCCGACACGAAACCCGAGCGTTGTGAGTCCCTGAGCCGCTCGAATAATTTTGCTGCCAAAGGTCTGCCAGGAAATCTCCTCCCACCCACCCCGCTGTTTGCTTAAGAGCGCCCGCTTGGCGCCATAACGCTCAACGCGTTCCAAAACCATCATCGCCAACGACGTCTCGTGCATGTCTATCCCTCCACCGACTATGCCTCTGCAAAACCATAACCGAGCCAGTGGCGAAAGACTAGGTCGCAACGGATGAGAAGAGAGAAAAGGAAGAGGCAGGTTTCCTCTCCCTATGAGAGTGCTTAAAAAGTCGGCTCATGTTTAGAAATTGTGCACCGGCTCAGCACTACCCGCCGAGCGTACCCCCCCCCCCCCCCCCCCCCCCCCC
>CAZAYE010000634.1:0-3135 GCA_964489255.1 uncultured Enterobacteriaceae bacterium | reverse complement strand
CTAAGGAGTATACCAGTGGTGGCTTTCGAGGAGCGTGTCAGTCCAGAGGGGCTGGAGCTCAAAGAAAAGGTGGTTCATATCAACCGTGTCAGCAAGGTCGTTAAGGGCGGACGGCGATTCAGCTTTAGTGCGGTGGTGGTCGTCGGCGATGGAGCTGGACATGTAGGGTACGGACTAGGAAAAGCGCACGAGGTTCCCGAGGCGATTCGGAAAGGGGTTGATCAAGCGAAGAAGTCTCTCATCCGTGTCGCGCTCTCCCAAGGGACTATCCCCTATGAGGTCATTGGGAAGCATGGAGCTGGAAGAGTCCTCCTCAAACCGGCTTCTCAAGGGACTGGTCTGATTGCTGGCGGGGGGGTGCGGACAGTTATGGAACTCGCCGGGGTCCGTGATGCCTTAACCAAGTGTATAGGATCGACGAACTCTCATAATGCGGTCAGGGCGACACTGGCAGCATTGAGTAGTCTTGCTCTGCCACAGCAAGTGGCCGAACGAAGAGGCAAGAGTGTCGCTGAGTTACAGGGCTAAAGGCATGGCAGATACAGCAGAACGCAAGGTGCTTCGCATCACACTTAAGCGTAGTGGGATCGGCTGCCCACGCCGACAGCGAGAAACCCTCTATGGCCTCGGCTTGACTCATGTGGGAAAGACCGTCTTGCGCCACGATTCTCCTTCTGTGCAAGGAATGATTCGCAAGGTGCTTCATCTCATTGAGGTGTGTGAACATGGATCTTAGTCATCTACGCCCGGCGGCCGGGGCAATAAAGAAGAGAAAGCGTCTTGGTCGGGGTATCGGTTCTGGCCATGGGAAAACATCGGGAAAGGGACACAAGGGGCGTGGGTCCCGTTCTGGTGGTAACACTCCGCCAGGGTATGAGGGGGGACAGATGCCTCTAGCGCGTCGTTTACCGAAGCGCGGTTTTCATAACCCTTCGCGGGAGGAGTACCGTATTATTAATCTAGGAAGCCTGGAACGTTTTACGGCTGGTGCGGTGGTTGACATGGCAGCCTTGCGCGAAGCTGGTTTGGTACGCGGGAAGAACAAAAAAGTCAAAATTCTGGCCCAGGGAATGCTGACCAAGGCATTGGTGGTGAAAGCGCACGCTTTTAGCCAGCAAGCGCGTGAGAAAATCGTCGCCTTGGGCGGGTCGGTAGAGGTCGGCTAACGTGCTCGAAGGGTTGCAAAATGCGGCGAAGATCGCTGATCTCCGCCGTCGCCTCTTCTTCACCTTTGGTCTCTTAGCGGTTTACCGGGCTGGGGTGGCAATCCCCACACCGGGAATCGATGGAAAGGCTTTAGCCGCCTTTTTCCAACAGGCCAGCAGCACGGTTTTCGGTCTGGTGAATCTTTTTTCTGGTGGCGCCCTTGAGCGATTTTCTATTTTTGCTCTAGGGATCATGCCGTATATTAGTGCGTCGATCATTCTGCAACTCTTGACGGTGGTCGTCCCTACGTTGGAGAGGCTCTCGAAAGAGGGGGAGCTTGGACGGCGGAAGATCACACAATACACACGCTACAGTACCGTTGGCCTCTCGTTGCTCCAGGGGTTTTTTATTAGTGTCGGTCTGGAACAAATCCAGGCTCCAGGCGGGAGTTCAGTCGTATTCCACCCCGGATGGGAATTTCGGTTGATGACGATGATTACCCTGGCTTCTGGTACTGCTTTCATCATGTGGTTAGGAGAGCAAATCACCGAGCGAGGGGTTGGGAATGGAATTTCTCTCATCATCTTCGCCGGCATTGTGGCGAGTATTCCCTCAGCGGTCACAACAACCACAGAGTTTGTCCGTGAAGGAGAATTGAGTATTCTCGTCTTGCTCCTGATCTTAGTGGCAATGGTAGGAGTCGTTGCTGCCGTTATCTTTATGGAGCGTGGACACCGTCGTATTCCCGTGCAGTACGCGAAGCGAGTAGTCGGACGCAAAGTCTATGGCGGACAAAGTTCTCACCTGCCCCTCAAGATCAACACTGCTGGTGTGATCCCACCAATTTTCGCTTCCTCCGTATTAATTTTCCCTGCGACGATCGCCAGTTTTGCTGATCACCCCTGGGCCCAAGCAGTGGCTAGCGCTTTGGACCCGGGCAGTTTCGTGTATAACCTGGCTTATGTGATGATGATCATCTTCTTTTGCTACTTTTACACCGCGGTGGTGTTTGACCCGGCCGATGTCGCGGACAACATGAAAAAATATGGCGGGTTTATTCCCGGTATCCGCCCTGGGCAGCGCACCGCCGAATACATTGATCGTGTGCTCAGCCGGATCACGCTGAGTGGGGCAATCTATATTGCCATTATCTGTGTCCTTCCCAACTTGTTGGTTGGTTCGTTCAATATACCATTCTATTTTGGCGGTACAGCTCTTCTTATCGTTGTTGGAGTTGCACTTGATACGGTTGCGCAGATTGAAACCCAGATCCTGATGCGCAATTATGAAGGATTTATGAAGGGCGGACGTTTGCGTGGCCGTCGGGGATAAAGGGTAGGGGGGAAAGACATGC
This sequence comes from uncultured Enterobacteriaceae bacterium, assembly GCA_964489255.1. Classification (GTDB taxonomy): domain Bacteria; phylum Desulfobacterota; class Binatia; order Bin18; family Bin18; genus CAZAYE01. Next base: position 635 of record CAZAYE010000634.1, on the reverse strand, counting down.
GCATCGTATTAGTGGGGCCGCCTGGAGCTGGGAAAGGGACTCAAGCACAAGTGCTCCAGCAGACGTTTAATATTCCGCACATTTCAACGGGAGATCTTTTGCGTCAGGCCGTACGAGAGGAAACAGCTTTGGGAAAACAAGCTCGTTCTTACATGGATAAAGGAGAGCTTGTTCCGGATGAGCTTGTGACAGCCATGGTAGCGGAACGTTTGCAGCGCCCTGACTGTGCCTCCGGATTTCTCCTCGATGGATTCCCGCGTACTATTGCCCAAGCTGAAGCCCTAGCGGTTGAGCTTGCTCGCTCAGGGAAGGAACTGGATGGTGTGATAAGCATCATGGTGCCTCGTGCTGATCTGATTGAACGTCTCAGTGGGAGGAGAGTGTGCCGCGAGTGCGGAGCGATGTATCACGAACGCTTCGATCCTCCTAAAAAAGCTGGAATATGCGATCGTTGTCAGGGTACTCTCTATCAGCGCAGTGACGACAACGCAGAGACTGTTAGCGCGAGACTCTCGGTCTATGAGCGTGCTACTGCTCCCCTTCTGTCTTATTATCGTGACCGAGCCTTGCTCTATGAGATCGATGGCAGAGGCACACCGGAAGAAGTGAGTCAGCGAATCACTGCGACGTTGAAA
>CAZAYE010000633.1:0-3138 GCA_964489255.1 uncultured Enterobacteriaceae bacterium | reverse complement strand
ACTCCAACCGTGGGTTGGATTGAGGGCCCCCACATCGTAGAGTTCTTTCAGAGTTTTCCCGTGGCTCTCTTCGACGGCGTTGAGATTGCCATAGAAGTAGATATGGACCGGTGCCATGTCGAGCTGCAGGGTAGTGGTGGGCACTTTGAGCGACTCCAGCACGTCACGTGAGAGCTTGTCTCGCTCCACGATGATGGCGCGCAAAAAGCTCGCATTCACCGCGCAGGAGGCCAAGCGGGCCGCTTCCATAATGGTTTGGATTTTTTCTCTTTCGACCGAACGAAACGGCAGAAAATAACGGATTGAACGGCGGCGTCCAACCACTTCTTTAAACTCCATGGCTATCCCCCTTGTCGGCAGTCTCGCGTTTGCTTAGCGCGGGGTGGGTTTTCCTGTCAAGTCCAGAGCACACCGCACCTTGACTTTCAAGGGAAAACCTCTAGGGTGTGAAAGCTTATACCATCAAGCAAGATACCTGCCCGGGAGGGGGTGACGACCACATGGCAGGAGTGCGTGTCAAGGACAACGAACCGATTGAGAGCGCGATTCGCCGTTTTAAGAAGCAGTGCGAAAAGGCTGGTATTCTGCAAGAACTCAAAAAGCGCGAGTACTATGAGAAACCCAGTGTGCGGCGCAAACGCAAGGCCATTGCTGCGAGGAAGCGCGCCTTACGGCGGGCCAGCCGGTCGATGTATTAGCCAAACCTGCGTCCTCCTGTGAAAGGAGGTCCGGTGCGGCATTGTCTCTCTGACACCCACTTCTTGCGGAGTGGGTGTTTTTTTGGCCCAGGCCTCTGACCGAGAAGAAAGGGCCGATTGGTCTCTGCCCAATGGCTGGACGGATTCCCGACGAGATACTGACTGAGATCCGCTCCCGTATTAGCATTGCTGAGCTCATTTCTGCCTACGTGGCTTTACGCAAGGCTGGGCGAAACTATATTGGCTTGTGTCCATTCCACAGCGAACATACTCCTTCCTTTAATGTCAATGAGGAAGGAGGGTTCTTTCATTGCTTCGGTTGCGGTGTTGGTGGAAACATTTTTACCTTTCTCATGCGGATCGAAGGGGTTTCCTTTCCTGAAGCAGTCAGACGCCTGGCAGTAAAAGCCGGAGTGAGTCTGCCACAGGCGGAGCAAGACCCTGAGGCACAGGAGCGAGCGCGACTACAACGGCTCAACGCTCTAGCCGCCACGTATTTCCAGCGTTGTCTCTGGGGCAATGCTGGCGGGATTGCCCGTCAGTACCTGGTAGAGCGAGGTCTAGCGAAAGAACTTGCAGAGCAGTTTCACCTGGGCTTTGCTCCTTCCTGGAGCAATGGCTTGGTGCGATTTCTCTCAGGGCAAGGGGCAGACCTCGACAAAGCCGTCTCACTCGGATTAGTCGGCAAGCGAGCCGATCGTCAGTATTACGATAAATTTCGTCATCGGCTGATGTTTCCTATTACTGACGGAATGGGCCGGATTGTCGGTTTTGGGGGACGCTTACTGCCTATGGCTCGGGAGTCAGCTCCGGGTGTTGGACAAGCTCGTGTCCTCCCTAAGTATCTGAACTCGCCGGACTCGATTCTCTACAAGAAAGGAAGCGTACTGTACGGATTGTTTCAAGCGAAAGACGCGATCCGGCATACCGGTCGAGTTCTGGTCGTTGAGGGGTATATCGACCTCTTAGCATTGGTCCAGGCTGGCTATAGCGAGACTGTGGCTGTGCTCGGTACCGCGCTTGGAACCGAACAACTGAAGCTGTTACGCCGTTTCACCACAGAAATTTATATCTTTTTCGATGGGGATGAAGCGGGACGCCGTGCGGCAACCAGAGCGTTTCCCTTGTGTGTAGAGGCTGAGCTACGGGGCCGAGGGGTGTTTCTCCCTCAAGGATATGATCCAGACACCTTTGTGCGTAAGCATGGGCAGGCTGAGCTCGGGGCGCTGATTGACCAAGCTGAGCCATTGGAGGACTTCTATTTCGCTCGTCACGTTCCACCTCCTGGTGCATCGGCTTTTCAGCGGGCTCAGGCGGCAAGAGCGGCTATGGCGGTGCTGAAGTCGATGACCGATGTGGTGGTGCGCGGAGCGCTGTTTACGCAAATTGCCCAGCGTTTCGGTGTGAATGAAGAAGAACTGCGGAACCTCGCTGCCTCTCAAGATTTGCCTCGTGCACAGGCACCAGCCGTTTCGCCGAGGCGTGAAGCATCAGGGACGCAAATGACGGCTGAAGCCGAGTTGGTTCAACTCATGTTGATTGACTCTCGTGTCGCCAAGCGGGTTGCCGAGGAGGGTATCGTATCAGCCTTCCAGCAATGGAAGGATCTGGCCGTGGAGATTATTGCGACCTGGGAGCAAGCAGGACGACTCGATCTTGGCGCATTTCTTGATCGACTTCCGAAGACTTTTGCTGATCGGGTAACCAGAGCATACGCGCGGGCAACGGAAGACGTTGACGATGCGCATGAACGTGGGCAGTTACTGCAGGATTGTATAGCGAAGATCCGTACTGCCCAACGCCGACTTGAGCGGGAACAGTTACGCCGAGAGCTACGCGAAGCCGAGCAGAAAGGTGATGAGGTTGCTCTCCGGCTGCGGCTCCAACGTCTGCAACCGTGAGGCCTGGAGCAGCTGAGGAATAGGAAAAACTGCAAGGGTATGGTACAAAAAACGAACTCGGTTCCAGAAGTATGGTAAGGGCCCATAGCTCAGGCGGTTAGAGCGGCGGACTCATAATCCGCTGGTCCCAGGTTCGAATCCTGGTGGGCCCAGGTGTTTCAGAAAAATCCCACCAGCCCAAGACGTGGGCTGAGGGGGAAAGGAGGTTCTCGTTGGCCACGCAGATCGACCTGCTGGCTTCTCTGCAGGAGATTGATCAACGGTTGCAGCAAAAAGAACAGGCACTGCATGAACTCCGTCAGCAGGTGGCCGCTGTCAGCTCACAGATGGAGACGAAAGAACGGGAGGCAGAGGAGCAGCAACGGCGGATCAACGAGTTGGAAGCCAGTCAGCAGGCACTAGAAAAGCGATTGCGAGAGGGAGAGGAAAGGATCAAAGAAAAACGGGTCCGGTTAAACCGGATTCGCAATGAGCGCGAACTCCTGGCCATGCGCCGGGAGGTTGAGACGATGAAAGAAGAGAACGGCAAGGTAGAAGAT
>CAZAYE010000632.1:0-3140 GCA_964489255.1 uncultured Enterobacteriaceae bacterium | reverse complement strand
GTACAATATCCGCGTTAATGCGCTGTGTCCGGGGTATTTTGAGACGCCGATGAATGTGGACTTTTGGCAGACCAAGGGTGGCAAGGGGATCATCGAGCGTATTCCCATGCAACGGGTCGGCGACCCCAAGGAGATCAAGCCCGCGATCATCTTTCTCGCTTCAGACGCGAACACGTTCATGACTGGTTCGACTCTGTTTGTGGATGGTGGACATAGTTTGGTTGGTTAGGAGGGCCTATGGAACCTTGGCAAAACACGTACAAAGACAAACTCCTCTCCGCTGAGGCTGCAGCCAAGCTGGTGAAATCGGGCGACTTGGTGCGTCTTCATATCGGCAAACCGCCGATTCCCATCCTCGATGCGCTGGCGAGGCGTAACGGAGAACTAGAAAACGTGACGGTGATTCAGTGCTATCCGCTCAACAGCCACCCTTTCTGGAACGAGCCCGAGTATGACCAGTCCTTCAAGCGGATCGTAGACTACGTTGGGGCTGGTTGCCGGCCGGGCATGCAGAAGCACTATGTGGATTTTCTGTCTGTGGATTACCCTCAGTACGCCAAGCAACTGGAAGACGACCGTACCAACACCTGGGAGCCGGACGTCTTTTTCGGTGTCGTCTCCCCACCGGACGAGAAGGGGTATTGCAGCTTCGGCAATGCGCTCTGGTACAACAAAGACGTCGCCAGGAACGCGAAGCTGTTTATTGCTGAGGTTGACCCGACTTTTATCCGCACACACGGTGACAACTGGATTCACGTCTCGGCAATCGACTACCTGGTCGAAGAAACTACCCCCTTTCCTCTTGGCACTCCACCGCCGCCCGAGGAGGAGCGTGGAACCCTGGAGGTGATTGGCGAGTTCGCGGCTGGGCTGATCCGCGATGGCGATACCGTGCAGATGGGCATCGGCGCGATCTCCGAATCGATCGGCTATTTCCTCATGGACAAGAACGACCTGGGCATCCACTCCGAGTTGATGACCGTGACCCATGTTGAGTTAGTGAAACGGGGTGTGGCAAACGGCAAGTATAAGTCCATGCACAAGGGGAAAGCGGTTGCGGCTATGATCGTCGGCGCGGCGGATCTGGCGTTTGTGAACAACAATCCAGCCTTCGAGCTGTACAGTGTGCTCTATACCAACTCTCTTCCCACCATTGCCGCGCAAAACCACCAGGTCGCGGTCAACAGCACCTTGGCCATCGATCTGACCGGCCAAGCGGCCGCCGAATCGATCGGACCGCAAATGTACTCCGGTATCGGCGGACAAATGACGTTCATGATGGGAGCAATGTACTCCAAGGGTGGGCGTTCGATCATGGTTTTGCCCTCGACGGCGAAGAAAGGCCAACTTTCGCGCATCGTCCCAATGCTGGAACCGGGTAGCACGCTGACGACCCCGCGACAGTATATGGATTTTGTCGTCACCGAGTTCGGCGTCGTGAATCTGCAGGGGAAGACCCAGCGTCAACGCGCCGAAGCCCTCATCAGCATCGCTCACCCGGATTTTCAATCGGAACTGCAAAGGCAAGCCAGGAAGTTTTTCTGGCCGTGATCCTCCCTGAAGAAGATTGTCCTGTTGGTGTTCCTAGGGGCAGGAACAGTGCCTGCCCTCTCTCAGATCACTATAGAGAGTTATCCCCCCAGCATAGCTCACACAGACCCTACTGCTGAAAAGCGGGGTTCTTCTCCCTCTTCTGGCATGATAGGGATAACCTAATTTTGAGTTGGGAAAGGGGAGAGTTGCGTTTCCGTGAAATCTGTCTTTCTTCGTCATCTTCGTTCATCTGCCTCGCCGTTCCTTTTCGCCTGCGGATTCATGCTGATCACTTTGGCAAGCTGCTCACAAGGGAAGTCTCAGGAAGCCGCGACTCAGGCGGCTACCGACCAGGCGATTACCATTACCACCAGCCCGGTCGAGACTCGGGAAGTCAAACGCACGGTTGAGATGGTTGGCACTCTCGGCGGCTGGGAAGAGGTCACTGTCAGCAATGAGATGCCTGGCACGATCGAGGAAATCCTGGTTGACCTGGGAGACAAAGTCGAGAAAGGTCAAGTGATGATTCGCCTCGATCCACGTGAAGCCGAACTTGCGCTCGCTCAGGCGGAAGCGAACCTCGAGGCTGCCAGGAAAGCGTTAACCCAGGTAAAGGCTGAGTTGCGGGACGCCTATACCAATCTCAAACGGATCAGTGAACTTCACAAAGAAGGAGTCATTGCTACCAGCCAGCTTGATGTAGCCCAGACCCGTTTCGATTCGGTCGAAGCTCAGGTGCACGCGCGCGAGGCTGACATCGACCGTTCCATTGCGGTCGTCGATCTCGCGCGCAAGCGTCTCGATGACACCGAAATCATCGCTCCGATCTCTGGCGAGGTGCGGCAGCGTCTCGTGTCGATCGGCGAGGCCATCAAAGAAAAGACTCCACTGCTGCAGCTGGTGATCGCTGATCCTTTGAAGCTCCAGGGGTCTGTACCTGAGCGCTTTGCGCCGGAGATCAAAATTGAGCAGCCTGTGGATGTGCAGGTCGAGGCGTTTGCCAACCGCGTGTTTCCTGGAGTGGTGCAACGGGTCAGCCCGGCGGTAGATGTCCAGACCCGCTCACTCGCCTTGGAAGCAAAGGTGCCGAACTCCGATCGACTCCTCAAACCCGGGTTCTTTGCCAAAGGATTGATCTTGACCGGTGTGGATCCCCAAGCCACGTTTGTTCCTGAAGAAGCGGTCTATTCATATGTCGGTATTATCAAGACTTTTGTCGTTCATGATGGGACTGTCCAGGAACGTCAAGTGAAGACTGGGGTCAGGGCCGGGAGCTTAATCGAGGTCACCGAAGGTTTGCAGCTTGGCGACGTGGTGGCGACGTCGAGTTTGCCTCAGCTCTATCAAGGCGCGAAGGTGCGGGTGGTGAATGGGAAAGAAGGTTAAGAGGCTATTAGCTATTAGCTTTTAGCTGTTAGTTGGGAGAGGGGAAACCAGAGCGATCTGAGATGTCATGCTGAGCATAACAGAAAACAAGGCCTTGCACGATAAAATGCCTTTTCGTTTAGCGTTGAGAGAATGCAGGGCACAAAAGGCAAGTTTCTAAGAGCTAAGTACCGAGCGCCACAATTACAGCATCGGTTTTCCCGTAGGGGCAATCCTTGTGA
>CAZAYE010000631.1:1745-3145 GCA_964489255.1 uncultured Enterobacteriaceae bacterium | reverse complement strand
AACTCGATCTGTCACGAAATGATCGCTGGCGTGAGATCCTGACTCCCGAAGAACAAAGAGCGCTCGAAGTCTTCATTGAGAGCAATCGCTCTCGAATCCAACGATTGAAATATGCTGACACGACATTGTGACAAAAGTTCACGACCATTTTCAGATATCCTTTCTGTTCTTCTGCCAACGCCGGAACAAACCGTGTTCCTCCGTGCCTGTTTGTTCCCTGGAGAAGAGGGACGCAGCGCAGGGGTAACGTGGCTGAAACAAGGCCAGCAGTCCGAGAACACCCCTAAAGAGGAACAAGTCAAGAGTTTGCTCCCCCTGCTCTTCAGTACCCTGCGACGCAACAATGTCAAGGTAGACAATTCCTTTCTCACTATTCTGCGGGCTGCCTCCCTAAGAGAAGAACTTCGGACAAAAACCTACCGCCATATCTGCCGGGAGGTGTTCTCTGCCCTCACAGCCGCAGGCATTCCGATCATTATGCTCAAAGGCGCGACACTGGCTGATACGGTCTACGGAGATCCGGCACTCCGGCATAGCCGCGATATTGACCTGCTGCTTGGAGAGGCTGATCCATCTCGTGTTCTTAATCTTTTATCCACTGTGGGATTTACACTGCCCAAAGAGAAGATCATGCCAAAGTGGCAAGACATTTACCTTGAGCATGGGTCCGGCCTTCCGCTCGCCCTGCACCGCCACTTCTTCCACATTCCCCTTTACAATGGGTGTACGGCGGACCTATGGGCACGCAGCCAAATGCAAGTCATTGCCGATGTTCCAGTCCGTACTCTCTCGCCTGCCGATGCCCTCCTCCATATCTGCGGCCATGCCTCTTACAGTCCAAGCCGAGTGTCACTCCGGTGGGTGTGCGATGCATGGCTCCTCATCGATCAGCATCCAAACCTTGACTGGAACGTTTTGTTCGACTGTGCCGTGCGCAGTCACCTGGCACTGCCGCTGTCGGTTATGCTGGGTTATTTAGCAGAAGAGCTGCAAGCGCCGATTCCCACGATTTTTCTTAGTCGTCTGCAGGCTGCTGCGACACAGGCAGACACACTCGAACGTGAAGCCGCCCTGTCCGGAGCGCGCTCAGGAGCACGCGGTGGGTTCAAGAACCTGCTCCGGAGGACGAGTGATTGGCGTATGCGCGCCTTTGTCCTCCGGTGGATGTTATTTCCTTCACCTGAATACTTGCGTTCAGTCCAGCAGATCCAACCCTCCCGGTTCTTGCCTTTCTTTTATGTCGATCGCTGCCTGAAGTTCTTGATTTCTCGCCGTTCTTAGTGCTAAAGCCTGGTAGGTTTCAGTGAGCAACGGAGAACCGGTGAGAGGAGAAGAATAGTTTTTGGCTCATGTCTGAAATTTGGCATGTCGCGCCGTCCGCCCTTCGACTTCGCTGGCGC
>CAZAYE010000631.1:0-1735 GCA_964489255.1 uncultured Enterobacteriaceae bacterium | reverse complement strand
AATCCGCACAGATTCTGTACATGAGCCTAGTTTTTCTTCTCTGCTTCCCCGATTCTTGCTGGGCTGATAGTTAAATGTTGGAGGGAAGGACACAATCTCCTGGTTTCTCTGTTGGAAACTGATTACTGAGAGCTGAAAGCTCTAGAGTGGAGGAGGCATGAAGGAGTCGGCTGTCTTACTATTGGGGTGGCTCCTGTTCGGAGGCGCGCACCTCGTTCTGTCTTCCACGAAAGTGCGTCCCAAACTGGTGGCACGTTTGGGAGAAAGGCCTTTTCTCGGTGTCTACTCGCTAGTCGCTTTCGCCACGCTGATTCCACTGTGCTGGTATTACGGGCTCCACAAACACACCGGCCCGCAGCTGTGGAAGACGTTTGGTGGTTCCTATTTGTATCTTCCTGTCCTGGATCTCCAGTTGGCCCTCATGGCGCTGGCTTTCGTGCTGCTCATTAATGGGTTAGTTTCAAGACCCCCCAGCGCCATGATGACGAGCGGTACACCAGAGGCTTATGGTATCACCCGCATCACCCGTCATCCGACCTTCGCCGCTATCTTCCTCTTTGGTCTGACTCATTGCCTCGTCAACGGTTCCCTCGGCGACTTGATCTTCTTCGGTGGGTTCGCGGTGTTCTCCTGGATTGGCGCCTGGCATCAGGACACCCGCAAGGTCATCGATGTCCCAGGCTACGCCCAGTTCAAAGAGACGACCTCGTTTCTCCCCTTTGCCGCTATCCTCAGCAAAAAACAACCGCTCAATCTGGACGAGTTCCGCTGGACAGTGATCCTGCTTGCTCTGGTGGTATTTTACTTCGTGCGTGCATACCACCCTTCTATTCTTGGGGGAGTGCTTATGGTGTTGTAAGAATGGTATAAAAGGACACTATGAGCGCAGAAACCCTACAGCACGCCTGGGAGTGGTTGCTCAGTCTGTCAAAAATTCAGTTGATTTTACTTGGTTGCGGAATCTCGTTGTTAGTAGCGGTAAGCAAGGTCATGCGTTTCCTCTTCCTCCTAGGGATTCTGGTTATCTTTTTAACTGTGTTGCTGCCTCAGATTTCTAAGCGTTATGGACAAAGTCCACTGCCGGCGGTCGTCAAGGAACTGATGCGTCAAGGTGCCGAAGCGACGAAAGATCCGGCTCCAGCACCTCCTCAACCGACAAAATAAGGAGAGCTCATGCAGCCGAGCAAAGACCGGCCACTGTCTGCCACTATGGCCCAGTTCGCCAAAGGCGGAGTCGATATTGTAGACCCGCGCGAGCACGTCAAACGCTACGTTTACTCCAACGTCTATGAAATTGGCGCTCGTGCGAAACCGTACCAGAAACTCGCCGTCGCCAAGAATGGTCCCTATGTGATCGAGTGCATTGTGGCTGAGGGCGTCATGCCGCAGTGGCGACTTCAGCCCCACGATGAGTTTCTTGTCTGTCTGGAAGGCGAAGTGCGGGTCGATTTCATCGAGCCCCGGACCGAGTTGCCAGCCGGTGGACATACTGAAGTGCCTGGTGAGGAAGTGGGCTATATCATTATCCGTGAGGGCAATCTCTGTTTGCTGCCCAAAGGGATCGCCTACAAACTCAGCGCCAGCCGACGTTCACTGTTGCTGCAGCAGGCCAAGCAGAGCGCAGATACGGTCTTTGCCTGGGAAGAGATTTGCGAAGGCTGGAAGTGAGAAAGCGGTCAGCAATCAGTGATTAGCTGTCAGCAAAGAAGGGAGACGCGTAGGGTGGGCACTGCCC
>CAZAYE010000630.1:0-3150 GCA_964489255.1 uncultured Enterobacteriaceae bacterium | reverse complement strand
GTATAAGAGACAGCCATCGCCGTTTGCGGCGCGGCCTGGTCTATGGTGATCTTCTGCCCCAGGAGATGGGACAGTGCTGGTCCTACGTTGGTCAAGTTGAGCCGATCCGTGTAAGAGAGATCGATCGGGGAACGGTAGGTAAGGCCGAAGCGGGTGCGAGGACTCGGCTCGAGCAACACGCCAACGTTCCCGCCAAAGCCCACGTCGTCAGCTCTCAGCTTCAGCCGGCCATCGGGAAGACGATCTAAGATGTTATTCACCGCCGTGGTGTAGGAGAACAGCGCATAGTTAATGCTAAACCCCGCGCCGATCGAGAGCCAGGGGTTGACGCGATAGGAGACTCCAGGATTGATCGTGGTCGTCAAGAGCTGGGATTTCTGAATGAGGTAACGCCCCACCCACTCCTTCCCATAATTAAGCCCCGCGCCAAAGCCTGAGCCGATGCCAACCCCAAGCTTCCAGTCGGGCGACAAGTTATAAACATAAAAGAACGCCCCGGCCGGAATCGGCATACTCACCGTACTTAAGGAGGGGATCGGCGCTCCCGCATTGAAGCCGTCCCCACCACTGAAAGTGGTCCCAGAATCGCGGTCAAATTTCACAGAAGGGATAATCGAATACAAACTGGTCGTCAGCTGTGAATGGTCTAATCGAGCCATCCCAGCCGGGTTGCTGATGACGGTTGAGGCATCCTGTGCGAGCGCGGCGCGGCCCGCCGCGGCCGTGCCCAAGTCAGGTGTTCCCACCTCATAGATGTAAGCCCCCCCCGCCCACGCCGACATGGCGAAGAGCGTCGCACAGAGGACCAACCCACACCCCATCCGCATCGCTATGCTCAACATTCGGTATTCCCTTCCCTTCCGGTTATGGTGACTTGCAAGGAGTATATTGAGCGCTGTGGTTCAGGGATAGGCGAACGGTTCAGGGAGTGGTTCAGATTGCGGTTCAGATTAAACAGTCTTCTAAACAACTGCCCAGGCTGCTTGCGCCGAATCAAGATCTCAGAGGCGTTTATAGCGAAAACTCCAGCAATCGCTCTGCCCACGGCACTTCCCGGTAAAAGAGAATGAGTGCGAAGACGGCGAAATACAAGAGCCGAGTCGTGCGCCGCACGGGTTCACACTGCGCCACCCCCATGGCGATGAGTAGCCACCCGAAGCCCTCGATGGGAGTGATGGCATAGGTCGTCACACAGAACAGTAGCAGTAATGTATCGCGCCCCCTGGACACCCCTCGCTCCAGCGGCCACAGGAAAGCCACAGCAACTGCTCCTTCCAGGAGGACGGTCCACCACGTCATGAAGTGTGCGAGCCACAAGAACCGAGCCGGTTCCTGTGGGGCGTCAAGCCCCGCAACGAATGGGCCATCGACGTGTTGTGTGACGAACCCCCGCAACGATTCCAGAAGGTCCGGCGTAAGCCTGCCTGCCAGTTGGGCGAATCCCGCGAAGCGCGGATCGGTGAGCATCAGCACGCGAAAGAAGCGAGCGTCCAGATAATCCGGAGACAGCGCGAACTTCCACAGCGCTGCCAGCACAAACGCCAAGCCGATGAGGAGGCGGCCGTTAAACGCCAGGCAAGCCCGAGGATCTTGTGAGACAAGGGCTATCGCGACCGCCAAACACCAATAACACAAGAGATAGGCGTGATTATCCGCCATCGGCCAGTTGAGAATCACACGCAGCGCGGTCAGAGTGGTCAAAGCAATCCACAGGGGCGGGCGTCGAAGTTGGCCTGGCAGGGTGACCCCAATAGCGGCAAGGCCAAGGAGGAATGGTTGCAAGAGCCAGTTCCCAATCGGCCGCAGGAGTATATCAAGCAGTGTTAAGCGCAGGGCCAGGTTAACGGTGCTCATCTGGTCGCACGGTGAAAAAACGGATTGGCGCACTCGATGGCGCGAGGGTGTCGGGATCAAACTGTGTGGCCCAGACTTGCAATTCAATCGCCTCCAGCGACCCCTCATCTGGCGTCGGCACATCGATGAACGGGCGTGCAAAGACTTGCAACCGTGCGTCGGAGGGCAGCGTGAGAGCTCGTTCCGCTTCCTTCCTGAGCGATGGTGGAATTGCAAGTTCGCGGCGGACGCCGGACCGGATGGCAAAGATATGGAGATGGCGTGTCGCCCAGGCATCGGCCGTGGCGAACATGCCAAACCCGCCGCCCCACCAAGGGCTGAGCGCGGCGGTGGCAACGAGCCGCAGTTGATTCCCGGCGACGATGAGCAGCAGGAGGCTGGGGAGATACCAGAACCAGAGAGGCTGGGCACGGGGGGCAGGCATGGAGTTCGGTAGCTTTCGATCAGATGAAAAACAGAGATGCGAGACAGAGAGGAGAGCAGAGCGGGCTCTGTCTCCTTTCTCTGTCTGATTGACTCACTTCGGCGGATTCACCACGATATAGGTCACGCTCCCGCCCTGGTATGAGGGTTGGTACCACGTTGACCCACACTGATAATAGGTCACGCCGTTGACCACCAGCGTGCTACACGACGACTTTTGCGCGCTGAAGGCGGCGGCAGTCATGGTGGACCCAACCACCATCCCGGCGGCGAATCCCCCAGTCGGGTAGGCGGGATAGCCGCCGTAATAATAGCCTCCCCCGTTCTCCCAGTATTCCTGTCTCGGCTCCCCGTATTCTTGCCAGTCTTCGCGATTCTCCGTGTGGTACTGCTGCCGGTCCTCCTGCTGCTCCGTCTGGTGCTGTTGCCAGTCTTCGTGGTTTTGATCTTGCTGCTGGGAGCGGTTGCTCTGGAGTTCATCTTGCTGGGTTTGACGGCTGGATTGCATCTCGCTGGCAGAGGACTGGCGGGTCTGCTGATTCTCCGTCGTCGTAGCTTGGCGGGTCTGCTGATTCTGGGTCGCAGTGGACTGCGCCTGGCTGGCAGAGGACTGGCGGGTCTGCTGATTCTGGGTCGCAGTAGACTGCCTCTGGCTGGCAGAGGATTGGCGGCTTGCCTGCGCCTGCGACCCGCTCGCCTGCCAACTCCCACTACTGGCGGAGCCGCCGCGGGAAAAGCTACCCGAGCCAGACGAGAAATTCCCCCCGAGCGAGCCGCTACTAGCGGCACCACTGCGGGAAAAGCTCTGACCACCTCCTCCACTGAAGCTCCGACCGCCGCCCCCACTAGCGCTGCGACTACCGCCCCCACTAA
>CAZAYE010000629.1:0-3153 GCA_964489255.1 uncultured Enterobacteriaceae bacterium | reverse complement strand
TCAATCCCATTGATAGCCAGATCATACTCACCCCGATTAAGGCCCGGAATCAAACCATCCCACTGATTCTGCACGAACTGGGTTGTCATTCCCAGTTCGGCGGCCAAGGCCTCGATAAGCTCGACCTCAAAGCCCACTAGCTTGGTGGGGTTAGTCGGGTCTTGAAACACGTATGGTGCGCCACTGCTGGTATCAGCTGCCCAGCGCAGGACCTTGGTTGGTGGGTTTGGCATTGCCAAAGCGGCCGGCGAGGACGTTAGTGTGAAGGCTGCTACCATGATCAGCGCGAGCCCAGTCAGTGAGGCGAGTTCACGGAGAAAAGGGAATGGACGTTGGGCCATAGGCTTACCAGGCTGCTGAAAAAGTCATGTTCGTGCTTCGACAGGCTCAGCACGAACGGAAATTCCCCAATTACTGCAATACTTGCCCCGTTCACCCTGAGCGTGTCGAAGGGTGAACGCAGTGTTTTTCCGCACCCTGTTACAGAAACCGCTTGAGATATTGGCGGGTCCGCTCATCTTGGGGATAGCGAAACATCTGCTCAGGGGTGGCATGCTCCACGATACGGCCACCTTCCATATAGAGGACGAGGTCTGAAGCGTCACGGGCAAAACGCATTTCATGAGTAACCACAAGCTGTGTCATCCCTTCGTGATCCAGGGTGCGCATCACCTCGAGTACTTCATCGACCAGTTCTGGATCGAGGGCCGAGGTTGGCTCATCGTACAACATGACCGCGGGTGACATCGCCAGAGCGCGGGCAATAGCCGCGCGTTGCTGCTGTCCCCCTGAGAGGCTAGCGGGGTAACGATCTGCGAACTCAACCAAACCCACCTTCGCCAAGAGGTCGTGGGCCTTTTCCTCAGCAGCTTTCCGGGCCATCCCCTTTACGACCCGAGGAGCAAGAGCCACGTTTTCCAAAACAGTGCGATGTGGGAACAGGTTGAAACTTTGAAAAACCATTCCCACTGTGCCACGCAACACGTGCGCCCGCTGCTGGAACTCCTCATCCGTGCACGCTGGACTCGCTGGGCGCGACAAGAGCATGCCCCCAATCTCGACCTGGCCACGATCAAAGATCTCAAGGCAATTCAAGCAGCGCAGCAGAGTGGATTTGCCACAGCCGGAACGTCCGATAATTGAGACGAGCGTGCCACGCTCGACCAAGAGATCCACGCCGCACAAAACAGGGACACTGCCGAAACTCTTCTCGAGCCCTTGAACCCGGATTACAGGAACGTTGATCTCGACCATGGCCACCTTTACTTTCTTGATGGGAGACAGAGACGCGAGACAGAGACAGAGAAGGGGGGAGCGGGCTCTGTCTCCTTTCTCTGTCTGGCTCCTGGATTGCACCCCGCTCCATCCAGGCTACTCCTCTGCGTGGCAGCAGGGGTGTGGAATGGCACAGCCTCCCACTCCCTTTTATTGCCACGTTTTCCACACCTCCGGACAGTATCCCACGGTTGCTTCCTTGCCATTCCGTACGATCGGTGTGCGCAGCAGCAGGGGTTCTTCCAGCAGCAGACTTTCGAGCTTGGCCGCATCGAGCCAGGCGTGGGCCAGCCCCTTAGCCACGAAGCGCTGACCGGAACGATCGATTAACTGCTCAAGCGGCACCCGAGTTACCACCGAACGCAACTCTCCTTTAGACAGGCCTTTTTCGGTCAGGTCGACGAACTGGCAGCGAATCCCGCGTTCTTTGAAGAAACGCTGGGCTTTGCGAGTGTCTGCGCATTTGTTGGTGCCAAAAATCTGAATATTCATGTGTTCGTGCTCCGGCTTGGCAGAATGGCCTAGCCAGGGAACCGAGTCAAGTTCGCAGCCTTCCGGCTTGACTCGGTTCATAGATCAGACGTAAAGAGAACCGCATGCGACAGCACAGATATGGTCAAAGATTAGTGGTGAGGCGGCAGAATATCATGATGGTCCTTTTAGTGTTTCTGCTATGGGATGGACTAATCTGCGCCCAGGAGCAGGCCGCTCAAAGTGGGGGATCCAACCAGGGGGAGCAGCCTACCGTAGGACAATCCGCTGAGCCGAGTGGAGGGGTGACGAAGCTGGAGCCGGTAGTGGTAACCGCTACACGCAGCGCGACGCCTCTGTCCGAAGTGCCAGCCGCAGTAAGCGTGGTAGATCAGAGTGATATTCAACTCGGCCAGCCAACGGTTGGGCTCGATGAATCCCTCAACCGCGTACCCGGGGTTTTCTCGCAGAACAGCTTTAACTTTGCCCAGGACCAACGTCTCTCGATTCGTGGTTTTGGCACCAGAGCCGCCTTTGGCGTGAGGGAAATCAAACTCATCGTCGATGGTCTTCCCGAGACTTCGCCGGACGGACAATCGGAATTAGACAACATCGACCTCGGTGCCGCTCGGCGCATCGAGGTCCTGCGCGGTCCGGTCTCGTCACTCTATGGCAACGCTTCGGGCGGAGTCATTAGTATCCTGACCGAAGATGGACCGACAACCCCGTTTGTCGAAACCAGGTTGATGGGCGGTTCTTTCGGCCTGCAAAAATACCAGGCCAAAACCGGTGGGCAGATTGGCAAACTGAATTTCCTGTTCAATACTTCCTACTTTTCTCTCCACGGCTATCGCGACCATAGCCGCTCCCAGAGCACCCTATTCACTGGCAAACTGCGCTACACCATCGACGAGCATTCCGATCTCACGACTCTGTTGAGCTTTGTCGATTCCCCGCTCGCCGACGACCCGGGCGCTCTTACCCGTGCCCAGGTCGAGCAGAATCGGCGCCAAGCGCGCAACATTAACGAAACGCTCGATGCAGGTGAAAAGGTCACCCAGGGTAGGCTCGGTTTCGTCTATCGTAATCAGTTCTTACCGAGTCATGAAATCACCGTGACGCAGTACTCCTTGTTTCGTCAGTTTGATAACAAATTGCCGATCTTCCCGAGTGCTGGCTCCGGCATTGTCGTGTTTGACCGCTTTGGTATCGGCGGAGGGGTGAAGTACGCCTATGACACGCGCATCAGTGAGTTTCGTAATCGCTTCATGCTCGGTGTCGATACCCAATATCAGATCGACAACCGGCGGCGTTTTGCCAACGAGAATGGCAGACAGGGTAAACTCGGGTTTCATCAAGATGAGGAAGTGACCAGCATTGGCCCGTTTATACGAGACGAGTTTTATC
>CAZAYE010000628.1:0-3163 GCA_964489255.1 uncultured Enterobacteriaceae bacterium | reverse complement strand
GTCGAGACCAACGGCGCCATCACGCCCGAGGATTCGGTGGCCGTGGCCGCGCGCATCCTGCAGGAGATGCTGAAGCTGTTCATCAACTTCGACGAGCCGCAGGCGGCGATCGCCGAAGCCAAGGACCACGACCTGCCGTTCAACCGCAACCTGTTGCAGCGTATGAATCGCGAACTGGGCGCCTGCTTCGATCTTTCTTCCTTTACTCACTTGGCCTTTTATCACCAGTCACGCAGCCAGATCGAGATGCACCTGCAGAGCACTCACCCCCAAGAGGTAACGATTGCTGACCTCGAGATGCAAGTGCCGTTTCGCACTGGCGAGACGATTCACACAGAAATCTCGCGCAAGTTTGACCAGGCAGAGATTCGCGCCCAACTGCAACCCTATGGTTTCCAGCCGCGTGCGCAGTGGACGGACGCGCGTGGGTGGTTTCTCGTCTCACTCTTCCAACTGGCCGGTGAGGCGAGCAGCGAGCCGTAGATGGCTCAGGGTAGTACGAAACCGCGGATTCTTCTCATTGCCGCTGGGGGGACCATCAGTATGGTCAGAGACCTTGCGACCGGCGCAAGTGTTCCAATCCTTTCGGCTACCGCTTTATTATCGCAAACTTCGTTAGCCGCGCAGATTGAAGCCCGCCCAATCGACCTGCTCATGCAGCCTGGTCCGGGAGGACACTCCTCGAACCTCCTCACCCTGGCCCGCTGTATTCAACGAGAAACAGACAGCGGCGTGGACGGCGTCGTGGTCACCCACGGCACCGACACTATGGAAGAGGCTGCCTTCTTCGTTGACGAAGTTGCGCCGGTTACGGTTCCTATTGTTTTCACTGGAGCTATGCGTCCGAGCTGGGCGGCGGGATATGATGGTGTCAAAAACCTAGAGAATGCCCTGCGCGTGGTGGCAGCAGTGCCGGCGGAGTACGGTACCCTCGTCACTATGAATGATGAGATCTTTGAAGCCTGGAGTGTCTTCAAGGCTGATACTGGAGCGCTGGACGCCTTCGCGGCCCGGAGAGGGGCTCCTTCCGGAAGAATCTTCGGGGATCAGATTGAACTGACCTGGCGTCCCATGCCTCGCCAGCGGCCAGGGAAGCTTCCATCGACTCTGCCGATGGACATACCGATTCTGCTGCTGGGAGTCGCAGATGAAGCGGCATTGCTTGATCAGGTCACTGATCGGCCTATCCGAGGCGTGGTGATCGCGAGCATCGCGGCAGGTACTGTGCCACCAACGGCCCGTCAGCGGCTCTTCCGGTTAGCCGAGCATGGCGTGATAGTCGTGCTATGCGCAGGGGCAGCGAGCGGCCGCACGGCTGAGGACTACTATTATCCTGGTGCATACAACGATCTTATTGCTGCCGGCGTGGTGATCGAAGATCATCTCACGCCCCGCAAAGCACGCATCCGCTTGCTGATCAGTCTGGGCTTGCAGATCCCCTACGTGCCGTTTGGGGGAGAGTTCGTTATCCCTTGGTTGCACTGAGCGGATTTTTGTCTCCCACGAAGACAAGCGACCCGAACACCCAATCCGCCAGGGGAAACACGACGTTCAAGTTCTTAAAGGCGTACCGGTGATGGAGATAATGGTGCGCATTCAACCACCGGAAAACCCAGGTTTTCTCGATCCAGCGACCCTTAGGCACATGCATGCACCAGTGCAGGGACTCATAGAGTGCATAGTAAGAAGACTCCGCGATCAAACTACCCAAGAAGACCGGCCACCCGAAAAAATATCCCAGGCTGAGGAGGAGGGGCAGTGTGAGAAGCAATAACCCTGGCGCGTTCCACCAGGCGAAGGTGACTTTTTTCTTGTCCTTCTCTCGCCGCAGATGATAGGTGTGGTCAGCCCGAAAGAGCCCATGATGGACCAGAGCGTGTGCGTGGAAAGGATAGTGCCACAGCAGCGAGTGCATAAGGTATCTATGTAAAGTCCACTCAAAAAAACTGGCAAAAGTAAAAATTCCCGCAAACCCCACACTTCCCTTGAGAAGTCCCAACAACACAACCTGGTCAATCAATGTGCTCCTGCCTTTCTTGAACGCATACTACCTCCTCTTTCTCGTCCTCGGGCACGCCAAGGCCCCTCCTTGGGGCCAGCCTACCCAGACACACAACCTTCTCGTTCACTAGCTATGGAGCGTAGCGATAGAGGGTAGGTAATCCGTACTGGCTCCGCCGGTGCCTGCACCCGCAGACTCTCGATGATCCCGGCTACAGTCATCCTGACAGACTGCTCAGCGGGAACGAAAAGGGCAGGGGCGTTAGCGGCGGGTCCTGGCTTTATAGAGAAAAGCCTCCTTCGCTGCAACGCCCCCCGGTACAATTGCGGATTGCGGAGTGATGATTGTGGAGTGTAATAATTTTTGCTCTCAAAATGTCTGCTTCCCCGTAATGTCATTCTGAGCCGAAGGCGAAGAATCTCATGGAAAACGAGACCCTTCGCTGCGCTCAGGGTGACAGCCTTGGGCGGTGATCAGGTGACCGAGAATACAAATCGGTATAAGAAGGGAAATACGCGAGGAGCCGGGTAAGAGACCAAGTTGTGATTTAATTGGAACGGTGCTCGTTCGTGCTTCGACAGGCTCAGCACGAACGGCTTATATTCAGTGCATCGGCTTATCCCGTTCGCCCTGAGCGGAGCGTCAGCGAAGTCGAAGGGTGCCTGCAGGTAGTAGATCCAATCGCAAACAGCTCTAACCCTCACTCCCGCCACAGGTCCAGATACTTTAATCCCGACCCAGTATTAAACAGCACGACATGTTCCATTTGATCCACCTGCCCGAGTGCAAGCAGCTTTTTGAGCGCGGGTAAACATGCCGCACCTTCAGGCGCGGCAAAGATGCCTTCCGCTGCAGCAATCTCTTGTACCGCCGCTGTCAATTCTGCATCGCTGACACCAACAGCAACACCGCCACTGCGGCGTAAGATGTCAAGCATGAGAAAATCTCCTACAGCTTTCGGTACCCGTAAGCCAGCGGCGACCGTATGAGGATTTATGACTTCTGCACCAACGCGTGCGCCTATAGCAAAGGCTTGCACAATAGGTGCACAGCCTTCTGCTTGCACAGTCACCATGCGCGGTCGCTTCGGGCCGATCCAACCCAGGCGTTCCACTGTCTCTTATACACATCTCCGAGCCCACGAGACTAGGCATGATCTCG
>CAZAYE010000627.1:0-3179 GCA_964489255.1 uncultured Enterobacteriaceae bacterium | reverse complement strand
GATTTTTCTCCATGAAGACTTCCCTCCTCCTAGAGCGTAAAGGCGCCGCTTCGGCTTGGCTTTTTCGCCGGACGGGCACCCAGGTGTTCGGGCAGGGCTTGTCCTGTCCCTATAGATCGAGGTTATTGGACAAACACCCCGGCAAACCCGGGACACATCAGACCAACACCTGCCGCCGAAGGAGGAAAGCGAGGCTTGCTGAGAGGAACCTTACCGGGACACTTTTCCCTGCGGAGGTCATCATCCTGCTGAGCAACACGAGAGAAGTTCACCGAGGGAAAGTGCGTACGTACTGACACCGTGTTCCCTTCGCTGGCATTACCCAGAGCAGGTTCCAGGGGTCGATGGGTTCGACAGCCGAACTCATCCTCTCAGCCGAAACTTCAGCTCCCCCAACGGCCAGGTGGCCGGTGCAATCGGCATGCTACGCCGCGTTATCAGAGCTGTCAACGCGTCGCCACCACACGTAAGCTGGCACCCCAGCCGCACCCAGGCCCACACCGAGCAGGCATTCGACCGGTCGCTCCCACAGGGCATTCACAACGATCCCAACTGATCCCACTACATACAACGCTGGCATCCAGGGATAGCCCCAGACGCGGTAAGGCCGAGGCAAATCCGGTCGCCGCCAGCGCAAAACAAACACCGCGCTGACGGTGAAAGCGGAAATGCCGACGATCACAACTGTCGCATAGATCAGCAGCTGTTCGAAGGTTCCTGAAAGGATCAGCAGCGAAGTCCAGGCCGCCTGCAACAGCAAGGCGTTTCCCGGCGTGCGAAACCGCGGGTGCAGCCGAGCAGCACGAGCGAAAAAAACTCCATCGCACGCCATGGCAAAATAGATCCTCCCACCGGTCAGAACCATGACGTTGAAGGCACTGGCAATGGATACGGCAATCAGGGCGGAGACCGTCCAGGCTATTCTTGCATCAAACAGGGTGCGCGCGGTCAGCTCACCAACTTGCAGTACTCCACTCAGCACCGCCACTGGTGCGGCATAGAGATACAGCACGTTCAATACCAGATAGACAACGAGAGTAATAAAGGTACCCAAGGCGAGAGAACGAGGGATTGTTTTCTCTGGATTGTGTACCTCACTGGCGATATAGGCCGTGGCATTCCAGCCACTATACGTGAACATCACCGGAATCAGCGCCAGCCCGCCGGCACTCATCATGCTCCCTGACCCGCCCCAGGCGAATACAGGTGAGAAGTGTGCCCAACTCCCATTGCCATAGCAAAATCCCGCAACCACTAAGATGGCGATAGCTGCCAGCTTACTCAGGCTCAGGAGATTTTGCGTCCAACTCCCTAGATGGAGCCCACAATAATTAAGCAGCGAAAAGGCCCAGACGAGGAGAATGCCGAAAAACTGATTCCACAAGACCGTGCATGAGGTACCCCAGACGGTGAAGGTCAAGAGCACCCCTCCCACCGGGGTGAAAGGAAAAACTCCGGCCAAATATTCAGCCAGGGCAATGGCCAACACCGCAATTGAGCCAGAGAAACTGGCGAGAAAGGCAGCCCAACCGCAGAGGAAGCCCCAGAATGGACCGAAGGCCTCACGTAGGTAAATGTATTCCCCCCCAGCCAGAGGGAAAGCTGCCGCTAACTCAGCCCAAGCAAGCGCACCAGCAAGAGACAGCACCCCGCCCAGTGCCCAAACGACGAGCATCAGTCCAGGGCTCGGCAGTTGCTCTGCTATCACACCACTAGTAGTGAAGATACCAACGCCGATGGTATTGCCCACCACCAGCATGGTGGCGCTCAATAAGCCGAGAGAGAAACGCTGAGGGTTGAGTGTGGGAGAAGCTGTTGGGGGCTGGGAGATGGGGACAGACTGGTCTATTTCTCCCAAATTTTTCATCCTTAGATCGTCTCCGCCTATTCCGGCCTACCTTCTTTCGCTCTTCATTCAAATGCAAACCGCTGTAGGATCTGGGCAACCTCACTGGTCCAGCCTTCACAGCGCCAACGTGCGCAGCCGCAACGCATTGGTGATGACCGACACCGAGCTAAAGGTCATCGCCGCGCTGGCGATCATAGGGCTGAGCAACAGCCCCAAGACTGGGTAGAGAACACCGGCTGCAATCGGAACGCCAAGAGTGTTGTAGAGAAACGCGAAAAGTAGATTCTGGCGAATGTTGCGCATCGTGCCCCGGCTGAGTCGGCGGGCACGAGCAATGCCTCGCAAGTCACCCTTGACCAAGGTCACACCCGCGCTTTCCATAGCGATGTCCGTGCCCGTCCCCATCGCAATCCCGACCTGGGCTTGTGCCAGAGCCGGAGCATCGTTGACGCCATCGCCAGCCATGGCGACGAGACGACCTTGCGCCTGCAACCGCTTGATCACTTCACCCTTTTGTTCAGGTAGAATCTCGGCCTCTACCTCCTCGATCCCGAGCTTGCGTGCCACAGCCGCAGCAGTGGTGCGGCTATCGCCGGTGAGCATGACGATACGAACCCCCTCTACACGTAACATCCGGAGAGCCTCGCCGGTCGATGCCTTAAGCGGATCAGCAACCCCCAGCAGCCCGGCTGGGCGACCACCAATGGCAACATACATCACTGTCTGTCCATCGCGGCGTAGATCCTCGGCTCGATCAAAGAGCGCACCAGGATCGAGTGCCAACTCTGCGAGGAGCTGCTGATTACCGAGGACGACGGTCTGGCGGTCAACCGTACCGATCACGCCTCTACCAGTGACCGAACGAAAGTTCTCGGTCTTGGAGAGGTGCAGTCCCCGCTCCTGCGCCGCAGCGACAATAGCCGCGGCCAGGGGATGCTCGCTTCCTCGTTCGAGACTCGCAGCGAAGCGCAGCAGCGTTGACTCGTTTTGTCCTGTCACCGCTACTACTGTGACCAGCCGCGGTTTGCCTTCGGTAAGTGTCCCAGTCTTGTCTACTACCAAGGTATCGACTTTCTCCAGTACCTCCAGCGCCTCGGCATTCTTAATCAGGACGCCGGCCGTCGCACCGCGACCAGTGCCGACCATGATGGACATCGGTGTCGCCAATCCCAGCGCACAAGGGCAGGCAATGATGAGGACCGCGAGCGCATTCACCAAGGCGTGAGCCATGCGCGGCTCTGGACCGACGAGCCCCCAGACGATAAAGGTCAGCACCCCGACCAACACCACCGCCGGGACGAAATACGAGGATACAACGTCGGCCAAACGT
>CAZAYE010000626.1:0-3183 GCA_964489255.1 uncultured Enterobacteriaceae bacterium | reverse complement strand
TGGCCAGGCAATATGGTTTGCGCGTCATCGTGGGAATCCCTTGGGCCGAACACGTTGCTTTCCTTGACTCCCCTCAGTTGGAACGTGACATTCGTCACACTATCGCTGAGGGGGTGAAAGCCTGTCGCGGTCATACGGCGGTTTTGGCTTGTCTAGTGGGGAATGAAATCCCCCCAGACATCGCTCGCTGGCATGGTCCCGACCGCATACGCGCATTTTTACGCGCACTGGTTGAAACTGCTAAAGCCACCGATCCTGACCGCCTTCTCAGCTACGCCAATTTTCCTTCAACTGAGTACTTGGATGTGGATTTTGCCGACTTTGTCTCGTTCAACGTCTATCTACATCGGGAACAGTCCTTCCGCAGTTATCTGTCCCACTTGCATAATCTGGCCGAAGATAAACCCCTCGTCCTTACTGAATTCGGGATCGATTCAATCCGTGAAGGTCAAGAGTTTCAAGCAGAGACGCTCGCGTGGCAGGTGCGTGCCAGTTTTGAAATGGGAGTGGCCGGTTCAGTCATCTTCGCCTGGACAGACGATTGGTATGCGCTGCCGCTCTCCGGCGAAGGTGGGTTTCAGGTCGAAGATTGGGCGTTCGGACTGGTTGATCGCGAACGGCGGAAGAAGCCGGCGTTCCATGCCGTCCAGCGGTACTACTATGAGCCGTTGCCGCCCTTGCCTGAATACCCCAAGGTTTCAGTAGTAGTGTGCGCGTATAACGCCGAGCGCACGATGGCGCCCTGTCTGGCCTCGCTGGAGAAGTTAAACTATCCCAACTATGAAGTGATTGTCATCAACGATGGCTCGAAGGACCGGACACGAGAGATCTGTGAGCGATTCGACTCTATCCGTCTCATCAATCAGGAAAATAAAGGACTCAGCGCAGCGCGGAATGTCGGGATTGAGGCCTCGACTGGTGAGATCGTAGCATTCACCGATTCTGACTGTGTGGCCGACCCGGATTGGCTTACCTATCTCGTGACCACCTTCCTCCGTTCCGGTCGAGCTGCCGTTGGTGGTCCAAATTTTCCGCCTCCAGAGGATACGTTGGTGCCATCTGCTGTTGCGGTATCGCCAGGTGGACCTACGCATGTCTTGCTCAACGATGAGGTGGCTGAGCATATTCCTGGCTGTAACATGGCCTTTCGTAAGCAGGCCTTAGAAGAAATTGGCGGTTTTGATTCAGTCTTTCGGGCGGCGGGAGACGATGTCGATCTGTGCTGGCGTTTGCAAAATGCCGGTTATGAAATCGGCTTCAGCCCGGCGGCGATAGTCTGGCACTTCCGTCGCAATACGCTGAAAGCGTATCTCAACCAGCAACGCGGCTATGGGAAAGCTGAGGCCCAGCTCTACTTTAAACATCCTTATCGGTTCAACCTGCTTGGGCAGTCGCGCTGGCTCGGCCGTATCTACGGAGACCTTTCTTCCTTTTTCCTCTCTCGGCGTCCAGTAATTTATTCTGGTGCCTTCGGGCGGGGGTTGTTCCAGACGTTATACGAACCTCCCTCGTCGTTGACGGCATTTCTGCCTCTGACGCTCGAGTGGAACGTCATCGCCATCGCTCTCTTTCTGACTGCTCTAGCGGCAGGTGGATATCTGTGGCTTGGTGTGATCCCGCTGTTGATGTCATTTGGCTGGTGCATCGCCAGCGCTGCTCGGGCTCGTATCGATGCGCGTTTCAACAATTGGCGCTCCCGCTTGCTGGTGGCCGTACTGGCTTACCTCGGACCTCTGGTGCGCAGCTTCGAACGGTACCGTTGGCGCGTGCGGGGCCTGACTGACGTCGAAGCGATTCAATTTTCTGAAGTTGGGCAAGAACCTGAAGTGTCCTGGCAGGAGCGTGCAGTGCGCCTTTCCTACTGGAGCGAGCAGGGGCTCGAAAAAGAAAACCTGCTGTACGGCCTCATGGAGTTCTTGCTGCCGCGTAAATATCTCATCGCGCTCGACCAAGGGTGGAGCGACTGGGATCTCGAAGTATCGCGTGGGATTTGGTCCAAGGCGCAGGTGAAACTTGGGGCTGAGAACCATAGCGGCCTGAAGCGTCTTCTGCGTGTGCATTGTGCCGTGCGCATGTCCCAGCCTGCCCGGTTGATACTGATGGGGTATGTCGCCCTGGGGGGGATTGGCCTGGTGTTGGGGATTACAGAACTGGTCCTCGCCGCAGCCCTCGTGGGCATAGTGAACCTCGCGACAATCCTCTACCAAAACTTCCGTCTTGGCCGCGTCATGTATCACGCCCTAGAAATTGTGGCGAAGAGGATTGGGCTCTCGCCAGTTTATAAAAACGGCAAAGCCGAATAACAGAGAGAGGAGACAGAGATAGAGACCACCCCACCTTCTCGACTCTGTCGCTGTCTCAAATCTCTATCTGAACCTGTCTCTGTCTCAGATCTCTGTCTTAACGAAAATCTATGACTTCCTCACTCAGACAGCAGGTGATCGCTTCGTTGCGACCCTACCGCGGCATGTTCATCTTCGCTCTTGTCCAAGTAGTTCTCATCGGCGGGGCGGAGTTGCTTAAACCCTGGCCTCTCAAGCTCATCATCGATAACGTCTTAGGCAGGCAGCCGCTCTCGTGGTCGCTCCTTGCTGGTCGCTCCCCTGAGGTTGTGCTGCTGGCTGCCTGTATGGGGCTGGTCGGCATCTACGTTGTCCTCGGCGGGCTGAGCATGCTCAATAATTACACGACGATTCGTATCGGCCAGAGTATGGTGAACGACCTCCGCGGTGCACTGTACAACCATCTGCAGCGCCTTTCTCTGGCGTTTCATAACCGCCGCCAGGTTGGTGACCTTTTATACCGTGTCACCGCTGACACGTATTCGATCCAGACCCTGACGATGAACGGAATCTTTCCTCTCCTGACCTCGCTGGTCTTATTAGTCGGCATGACCCTCGTGATGCTGCGGCTGGACTGGTTGCTGACCTTGCTTGCCCTTGGGGTGTGTCCTCTCTTGTTTGCCACGATTTCGACAATGAGCAAGCACATTAACCGGGCGGCGACAGCGGCGCACGAACGTGAGAGCGCCATTTACTCGCTCGTGCAGCGAACCATGTCGGCAATCCGGGTGATCCAGGCTTTCACTAAAGAGGAGGAGGAGCACAGGCGGTTTATGGCTGCCAGTGCAGAGAGCCTTTCGGCAAATCTGCGGCTGTATAACTTGCAGACCCTGTATTCGGG
>CAZAYE010000625.1:1607-3185 GCA_964489255.1 uncultured Enterobacteriaceae bacterium | reverse complement strand
TCACAAGGCCATCGAGATTGCGCGCAAGCAGCAGGCGAAATCTTTAGAGCTGCGGGCGGTGATGAGCTTGGCCCGGTTGTGGCAGCAGCGGGGCAAGAAAGACGAAGCGCGGCAGGTGCTGGCGGAGGTCTACAACTGGTTCACCGAGGGGTTTGACACGGTAGACCTGCAAGAGGCGAAGGCGTTGCTGGAAGAATTGAGTCATTGAACCAATGAAAAATGCGCAAATGACTCAATGAGCTAATGAACCAATGAAAAATGCGCTTGTGATGTAAAAGCTGACGGCTGCAGGCTCAGAAAAGGAGGTATCCCATGACGACCATCTATCGCGCTGACACGATTGGCTCGCTGTTGCGTCCCACGTACTTGAAGGAGGCACGGCACGCATGGCACGCTGGCACCCTGCCTACACACGAGTTCAAGCGCATCGAAGATCGCGCCGTCGATGAAGCGATCGCCCTGCAAGAGGCAGCCGGGCTCGAAGTCATGACTGATGGTGAAATGCGCCGTATCATCTTCACCGGCACCCTCACTGAGGCCATCGATGGTATTTCTTCTGTGCCCTCCCCGTCGTGGCGCTGGCATGGACAGACGCCCCAGGAAGATATGGACTTCCAGGCGCCGGTGAGTGTCACTGGGAAGATTCGCCGCCGCCGCTCGCTGGCCACGGAAGAGTTCGCCTATGCTCGTGGCAAAACCAGGAAGACACTCAAGATGACGCTGCCAAGTCCGCTGATGCTTGCACTCTTCTGGTCACCTGAGCACTCGATCACGGCCTACCGCGATCCGTTTGCCCTTTTTGCTGACGCAGTAGACATCCTCCGCCAAGAAGTTCATGAACTGGCCGGCCTCGGCTGTCAGTACATCCAGATTGATGCGCCGGAGTTGGCCACCCTGGTCGATGAATCCCAACGTCGCGCGACGTACGAGGCCCGCGGTGTCTCCACCGAACGGATGCTCGGCGAAGGGATCGAGATGCTCAACGCCCTTGCCGACGCGCCAGGAGTCACATTTGGCCTCCATATGTGCCGCGGGAATAACGCGGGCCACTGGATGAGTCAGGGCGGCTACGAAGTTATCTCCAAACAAGTTTTCCAGCGGGCGACGAAATACGACATCTTCCTGTTGGAGTATGATGACTGGCGATCTGGTTCGTTTGAGCCGTTGAGAGATATTCCGCCGGAGAAGGTAGTCGTCCTCGGTCTGGTGTCTACGAAGAAGGAGGCAGTCGAGCCAAGCGAGGGTCTCATCACGCGGATCGAGGAGGCGAGTCGCTATTTTCCACGCGAGCAGTTGGCGCTCTCCACCCAGTGCGGTTTTGCGTCAGTACTACAGGGAAACCCGATCACTGAAGCGGCACAGGAGGGGAAGTTGCGGCTGGTGGTGGAGGTGGCTCGTCGTGTGTGGGATTGATCAACGCAGCCCCCTCACCCTGTCCCTCTCCCACGAGGGGAGAGGGAACCCATAGCCGATATGTTGGTGGGATGGCCAAATTACTCATTACTCGCTACTCATTACTCACTATGATCCGTACTACCGTCATTGGCAGTTGGCCCCTGCCTGAGATGTACCGCGAGC
>CAZAYE010000625.1:0-1507 GCA_964489255.1 uncultured Enterobacteriaceae bacterium | reverse complement strand
ATGATCCGTACTACCGTCATTGGCAGTTGGCCCCTGCCTGAGATGTACCGCGAGCGTCTGCTGCAATACCATCGGGGCACGTTGCCGGAAATGTTGATCAAGCCGACCCTCGTCGGTGCCGCCGAAATCGCGATCCGTGAACAAAAAGCCACCGGCGTGACCCAGTTTATGGGCGGTGAGTTCTTCGCCGAGGTTTTTATCCAACACATTCCCCGCAAGCTTACCGGCGTGAGATTGATTAAGCCGCAAGCCGCAGAGCTGAAAGCGTACACTGACCTCGCTGAATACGAACTCACGGGTAATCTCGATGCCCCCCACGGTCTAGGGTACGTTGAGGCGTTCCGGCGGGAGGCTCAGCTTGAACCAGCTCTCGAAAAAGCCTCAGTCCCAGGTCCCTTAGAGCTGTTGGCTCACATCCGCCCCATATCGGACGCACGCTCACAGCTCTCGCGAGCTATCGAGATTGTTAACCGCGAAGTGCACGGCCTGGCCGCCACCGGCGCACGCGAGATCCAACTCGATATCCCCTACATTGCGATCAGGTCCGTGCTTGGAGAACTGACTCCGGAACAGGCAGTGGATCTTATTGCCCGCAGCTTCAGCGGCGTTTCGGTCACTAAGACTATTCACTGTTGTTTAGGCGACCTCGGCTCACAATCTGCGATCACCGTTCATAACCTGCATGCCCTCCTGCCATACATCCAACAACTCGCTGGGATTATCAACAAGGTGCACCTCGAATGCTCGCATCCCGGTCAGTGGGCTGACCGCGCCTGCCTGCGCGATATTCCTAAGGATATGCAAGTGATCGCTGGGATTGTGGACGTCAAGGCTCCGGTCGAGACTCCCGATCAGGTAGAGGAACGCATCCGTGAGGTTCTGCACTGTGTCGAGCCTGAACGCCTGTGGATTGCTCCCTCGTGCGGCCTCGGCCGGCGAACAACCGACATTGCGATTGGTAAACTCTCGCGGATGGTCGAAGCTGCAAAGCGTTTTTAGCTTTTAGCTCTTAGCTGTCAGCTTTCAAAGGAGGCTAGGTCTTGCTAATAGCTAACTGCTAATAGCTAACCGTCTTCGATTAGAAAGGAACCGACGCATGAGCCGTGAACAGAACCTGGCCGTCGCTCAAGCCACCACCCTGAGACCGATCGAAGAGATTGCGGATCGTCTCTCGCTGTCCTCCCACTATCTCGAACCCTACGGCCGCTTCAAAGCCAAGATCGCGCTTGAAGCCTTGTCTGATGCGTCCTCACGAGCGGCCGGCCGGCTCATTCTGGTCTCGGCGATCACTCCCACCTCTGCTGGTGAGGGCAAGACGACGACCACGGTCGGTTTAGGTCAAGCGCTGGCCCGCCTCGGGAAGCGGGCAGCGGTTGCGATACGCGAGCCGTCGATGGGGCCAGTGTTCGGCGTGAAGGGTGGTGGCTGCGGCGGTGGACGTTCGCAAGTCTTACCGATGGAAGACATCAATCTGCACTTCACAGGCGACTTCCATGCAATCGGTGTT
>CAZAYE010000624.1:0-3187 GCA_964489255.1 uncultured Enterobacteriaceae bacterium | reverse complement strand
CATATTGCCTGGCCAAGTCCAGCAACCAACCCGGAGGGACGGTGAAGGTGCGAAGGGTGTTCGCCCCTAGTTCACACATGAGGGCAAAGTCCCGCTCTATCACCGGTCGTTCCGGAAAGGGCGCACCGTGGGAAGCCAGCGCGAAGGGACCATAGGTCACGCCCTTGATGAAGAACTTTTCTCCATCAACGAAGAAGAACTTGCCCCTGGGAACGACCGGCGACAAGCGAGCCGCCAGCGATACACGCAGGGACCGCAACTTCTCGACCTCAGACTCAGAGATCATGTCAGGCATATGCACAAATTGGCTAGTCGCAGACGTGGTTCGTCCGGCGGCGTCCCTCCACACCACCGGTGCACCCGCGGGGTACTCCGCCCCTGTCCTTCTTACTGGTTGAGAGTGATGCTCAGACGTCCGGAAAAGACGAGCCGGGAAAGAGAAGCGTTTCACCAAAAGAGAACCTGGGAGGGGGTCGTCGAAGGTTTTTCCCATAGTAAATAACGATCTCCTGTGTATAGAGAAAAACACTGGTCGTGGCAAGGAGTCGCGAGACTTGCCGAATTCTCTTCAGTTTGTCACCAAAGTGCTATATTTTGCCCCTTGGATTGGGCCAATTTTTCGTGTATTTTATGAAGCTAAACTTGTAGCAAAGCAGAGCCAATTTAGAGGCTTATCCCTCCTCACGACCGAACATCTCGTTTTCCCATCGCACGCTTGTTCTCGTCAGGAGCCCGGTGACGGAGAAGAAAATGTCTACCCCTTTGGAACGTATTAGGAACATCGGCATCGTAGCGCACGTGGATAGTGGCAAGACCACCGTGAGCGAACGTGTCCTTTACTATACTGGCGTCTCGTACAAAATTGGCGAGGTGCACGAGGGCACCACGGTCACTGACTGGATGCCCCAAGAACGTGAGCGCGGTATCACCATCACGGCCGCCGCCATCACCTGTGAATGGCAAGGCCACCAGATCAACATCATCGATACGCCAGGACACGTTGATTTCACTACAGAAGTCGAACGTAGCCTGCGGGTCCTTGATGGCGCAGTCGTCGTCTTCTGTGGCGTGGGTGGAGTCGAGCCGCAGTCCGAAACTGTCTGGCATCAGGCCGACAAGTACCGTGTCCCGCGTATTGTCTTCATTAATAAACTGGACCGTGTCGGCTCGGACTTTCATGGTGTCCTCAAGCAGATCACTAGCCGGCTGGGCGCGAAACCGCTTCCCCTGCAACTCCCTCTTGGTCAGGAAGAAAATTTCCGTGGAGTGATTGATCTCGTTCGGCAGAGGGCCATCGTTTGGGAAGAGGATACCCTCGGGGCACGCTTCCACGAAGAGGAAGTTCCAGCTGAGATGGCTGATGAGGTTGCCCATTACCGCGAGCACCTTATTGAGACCGTGGCCGACGCCGATGATGCGCTTCTGGAAAAGTACCTGTCTGGTGAAGCGCTCAGTCAGGCAGAGATTGTTGCCGCAATCCGCAAGAAGACCCAGGAAATGGCCCTGTTTCCCGTGGTGTGTGGGACCGCCCTGCGCAATAAGGGAGTGCAACCGTTGTTAGACGCTATTGTGACCTACCTTCCGCCGCCGACCAAACCCTTGAAAGGAACGACGCCGGACGGGGAAGAATGCTATTGGCAGGTGACTGATGCAATCCGCGCGGCCTTGGCCTTCAAGACCATGCATGACCCTTACTCCGGACAATTGACGTTTATTCGTCTTTATAGTGGCCGTCTGCAGACCGGAGACATGGTCTACAACCCTCGGACCAGACAGACCGAACGTGTGGGCCGGCTGGTCCGTATGCATGCGAACAAGAAAGAGGACATCAACAGCGCACTGGCGGGAGACATCGTCGCCGCGGTGGGGCTCCGGCATTTCACGACCGGCGACACCATCACCGACCGCGAGCAGCCGGTTGTGTTAGAGGCCATTACTTTCAGGGAACCAGTAATTTCACTAGCGATCGAGCCGAAAACCAAGACCGATTCCGAGAAGTTAGGGCTGGCCCTGCAACGTCTCGCCTCCGAAGATCCAACCTTAGCGATCAATACGAACCCGGAAACGGGACAAACGCTCATCTCCGGCATGGGAGAATTACACCTGGAGATTATCATCGACCGCTTGGTGCGCGAGTTCAAAGTGGCAGTTAATACCGGCGCCCCACAAGTGGCGTACCGCGAGACCATCACCCGCCCAGCCGAAGCTGAAGGCAAATATATCCGTCAGTCCGGTGGTCGAGGTCAGTACGGGCACGTCTACCTCAAGATCGAACCAAACGAGAACAAGGGGTTAGTGTTCGTTAATGAAATCAAAGGCGGTGCGATTCCTAGAGAATACTTTACCGCGATCGAGAAAGGTGTTCGGGAAGCGGCCCAGGGCGGCGTGGCGTACGGCTATCAGGTGCTCAACACCACCGTCACTCTGTATGACGGCAGCTACCATGAAGTTGATTCGTCAGAAATGGCCTTTCATTTAGCAGGCTCCATCGGCTTCAAGGAAGCGGTGAAGAAAGCGAAACCGGTGCTGCTGGAGCCGATGATGAAAGTCGAGGTCGTCGTGCCAGAGGAGTACATGGGAATGGTCATGGGCGATTTACAGTCGCGGCGTGGCAAAGTGACCGAACTCGGTGAGCGTAGCTCGGGGTTACGCACGATTACCGCCCACGTTCCGCTCGCCACTATGTTTGGCTATGCAACTGCCATCCGCTCGCTCACCCAAGGCCGGGCGAACTATACAATGGAGTTCGACCACTATGCTCGGGTTCCCGAACACATGGTCGATGAGGCTTTGGGGCGAAAAAAAGAAGAATTCTGATCGTCACCAGGCTTATATGAGGAAATTGCGGACGATTGGATTATTCTGCGGGCGTTCTCCCACCCGAACCCTCCCCCAAGAGGGCGAGGGAACAGGCGTAGGCAAATTCGTCTCGTTTGTCTAGTGCCCGACCTCTTTCTGATGGTTTTCAACCTCGGCTTCTTCCGCTTGGTCGAGTAAATAACTTAATTCACGCAGGGCTTCACTGACATGGTACGCTACCGCTAACAGTGACCCATACGCGTCCTCATCGACTTCATGGAGTTTGAGATGGTCGTTGATCGTGCCCAGAAGTTCCCGTAGTTGCTCTTCAGCGTTGCACAGGTGATCACATGAGGCCATGATGCCCTCCGTTCTGCCGCGCACGGCC
>CAZAYE010000623.1:0-3188 GCA_964489255.1 uncultured Enterobacteriaceae bacterium | reverse complement strand
TTGCCTGCTTAGCTTATGGACGAAAAACACTCTACGATGTCATGAGCATTGAGAGTTAGCTTTTAGCTCTTAGCTTTAGACAGGAAGAGGAAGAGCAAATGACGACGAGGGAAAGAAGGCTTCCTCTCTCCATTTTTCCCTCTTCCTGGTGTTTTCCTTTTCCGAGCTAATAGCTAATAGCTAATAGCTAATAGCTAACAGCCCGATTGGAAGTAACCATGCGCTTCATGAACAAAATCGCCCTCATTACCGGCTCCTCGCGTGGCATCGGTCGGGCTATTGCCCTGCGGTTGGCCTCAGAAGGTGCAGCTATCGTCGTCAACTACCGTCGGAATCCTGAGCACGCCGAGGCAGTAGTGAGTGAAGTACAACGATTAGGATCGACCGCCATCACTGCGCAGGCCGACATGAGTAACAGCGACGATGTCCGCGCCATGTTCCAGCGCGTCAAGGATCACTTTGCTCACCTCGATATTTTCGTTGCCAACGCCGCAGCGACTTCTTTTCGTCCCCTCCTCCGTCAGGGCGAACACAACATCACGCGCACCTTCGATTTGACGGTCAAAGGGTTTCTGATGGCGGTGCAGGCCGCGGTGCCGCTCATGCAGGGGCGCCGGGGTAAGATCGTGACTATCTCCGGCATCGATTCCTTGCGCGCCCTGTCTGGTCACGGATTGTTGGGAGCCGCAAAGGCTGCGCTGGAAAATCTCACCATGTACTTGGCCCACGAACTTGGACCACTGGGCATTGCGGTGAACGGGATCAACCCTGGTCTTATCGAGACCGACTCGTCCAAAATGTACTCCGGCGGTGAGGAAGGCTACGCCCAATACGTTCGCGATGTGCTCCCCCAGACTCCCGCCGGACGGGTTGGGCGGCCAGAAGACGTAGCCGCAGTAACCGCCTTTCTCTGTTCGGAAGATGCTGACTTCATCCGTGGGCAGACGCTCTTGGTGGATGGAGGATTACTGTCGTCGTCGATAGCCAGCAGGCCGCACGACTAACATGAACGCCTCTCAAACTCCGCTTGCACCAGTCCCTCTGTACACTCAGAGGGGGAGAAGGCTGAAAAGCACGACCTTCATTCGGGAGTTTTTGCTAGGTGTCTGGGAGAAGTTGAGCGAGAAGGCTCTCCCCCTGCTTTAGCACGCGATACGCCATCTCGCGTGTGGCTGTCGTATGGGTCAGGTCGGATGCCACCTTATAGACATGCGTAGCGCTTCGAGCCAACTGATCACAGTAGGTTTCCAGGAGGTCGAAGTCGCTGACGATTTCTTTTATGCGCTCAGTGTTATACCACTGACGCGCTGCGTAGCGGGCTCGTTGTCGGCGGGTCGGTTTCTTCTCACCGGGTTCAAGTCTGAAACCGGGTTCAGCACTGACTTGGTCGTCTGGAGCAAATTTGTTCAGCAAATGGGTGAGGATGTCTCTCATCTCCCCCGCAGCACCGGAATAGTTGGGTAGATCGGTCTGGTAGATCTTCCAAGCGCTGAGATATTTGTCAGCCAAGTCGGTCTCGACCTTCGTCAATCGGAGGTATAGTTCAGGATCATGCATGGGTGATTCGGCCAGGGTTCCGTAGACTTGATACCATCGGCGGAACATCTCACCTCCATAGCGGAAGGCAAACCCGTCCTCTTCAGCGGCTACCAGTCCGACGTGCTGCAGAATCTTTAATGCGTCATTGGCCTCATCCAGACCGAACTCGCTGACGAGCGCGCGGAGAGATAGCAGCCTGCCATCGTTGGGCATGCGAGCGTAAATCCGCTGAGCCGTGGGAGAGCAATACCTTCCCCACCATTCGCCGAACTGCCAGCTACGCTCACGCGCAAATTTTGCAACAGCCTGTTCGAGTGATTGCCCCGCTGCCTCGTCTGAGGCAGCGCAGACGTGTTGCATTACGTACTGCAATAACATGGGGTGGCCACCCGTTTCGCTGTAAGCATGCTGCAGAAATGTTGCTGGCCACTCCAATTCAATAGGTTCTTGCATGAGCCGACAGGCATCTTCGTAATCCAAGGAATGCAGATTACGCCATTCAAGGACGTCCTTTAACGGTGAGCCGATATCCCGTTGCAGGCTGGCCATCTCCTGTGCGCCGGCGAAGACGGCAGTGAAGTATTCGCTGAGGTCCGGCGTGTTACTCAGCAGAGCACGCCATTGACCGAGGAAGGAATCAGCCCAATCACACACAATAATCAGCTCAATTTCGTCAAACATCACAATGACTCGGGGGCGCTCCGGCAGGTTGGCGAGCACGGGTTTAACGGTTTCTATAAAAGCCTTGAAGTCTAACGGAGCGGGTGGTTGTAGCGGCTGGTCCGGAAGAGCGGACTGTAGCTCACGCAACAGGTAGGCCCATACATCGGCGTCAGCAAGCGGCCGAGGTAACACTAACCCGTCCACGTAAAGCGGGATAACCAGCAGGCCACCGGCTCGCCATTGATCAATGCCTGCTCGTAAGTCTCGTTCTACACGGCGCAAAAGGGTTGTCTTGCCCATACGCCGACCGCCGGCCAACCCGAACGAGTAACGCGGACTACCCGGTAGACCGCTGAGCAATTCGCTCAGTAGCTTGTCTCTTCCATAGCACAGTTCTGGATTGACAATGTTCCATGCGTAGGGGTTACTCACTCTCTTATCCCCGCCCGTCGCCGTAGCCAGCGACGCAGTAAATTTAAGGTCACTCGAGAGCCACCGTCCTCTGCCGCAATGAGGTGATAGCCCAGCAGGTGCCGCAGCGCTTCGTCCGGCATCTCGGGCTGTGCTTCCTCAAGCGCAATCCGTTGCAAGAAAGTTTCTTCCTCTGGAAAATTAGTCCGCAGCAGCTCGGTAATCTGTTCCAGTTTGTCGCTTTCGTCGCGGATGAAGGGACCGATTTGTGCTTGAACCATTTGCGCTGTGACCTTAAGTGGTCGAGTGAGGTTCTGCTTGGCGATTCGGCTGCAAAGGGTACGCGTGAGGAAGGGATGACCAGCGGTTTCGGCAAAGACAGCAGATGTGGCGTCATCGTCCCAGTAGATGCTCATCCCCCTCCCTAGGCTACGAATCATCTCAACACATTCCACATCAGACAAAGGCGGCAAAAAGATTGGCTTGTAGAGGGCGAAAACGGGGTTCTCGCGCCCTTCCCAATAGCCCCGCTCGCTAATCGCCGCGTTGGCGGCTACGACCACACTGGACAGCAA
>CAZAYE010000622.1:0-3207 GCA_964489255.1 uncultured Enterobacteriaceae bacterium | reverse complement strand
GTGTGGTACCTGCCGGGTAAAGGTTGATGACCACCGGGCACTGTCTCCTCGCACTTTGCAAGATGAAAAGAAATTGGGATGGGAAGGGAAAGACTACCGCCTGGCGTGTCAGTCGCAAGTGCTCGGTGAGGTCGCAGTCATTACGAATCCACGGAAGATCTCCGGTTGGATGAATCATCCAACCTACGAACGCCTGAAAGAGAGTGCCTAGCGCCAAGCCGCTCCGTCTTTTGCCATTCTCGGGCAACTGCAGGGAAGCAACTCTTGCCACTGATGGACTGGACGTTTGCTGCTCTCAGAGGAGCCACAACATTTTGTGGGCGACGGTGTCTTCTTGTCAAAGAAGTAGGGGTTTGTTAGAAGAAGGCATGGCGGTTGCCATATATCACAGCTACGGATGAGGAGCCCGTCTTGCCACTCGGTTAGATGGGCTTTTTTGTATTGAAAACCTGTAGAGGAGCTTACGCATGCGTCCCTCTGAAATCGTGGAAGGCCTGACTTTTGATGATGTCCTGTTAGTGCCGGCGGCGTCGGACTTCATGCCGAAGGACGCGGATGTGACCACGGCCCTCACGCGTACCCTTGGGCTGAATGTCCCGCTCATCAGTGCCGCGATGGACACCGTCACCGAAGCGCGTACGGCCATCGCTATGGCCCAGGCTGGGGGCCTTGGCATCATTCACCGCAACTTGAGCATTCCGGCTCAAGCCGCGGAGGTGGAGAAGGTTAAGAAGTATGAGAGTGGCATCATTACCGATCCTGTCACTATCAGTCCTGACCTGCCCATCGCCCAGGCGCGCGAAATCATGCAGCGGTATCATATCTCTGGGTTGCCAGTGACCAGAGACGGTAAGCTGGTCGGAATCCTGACGAACCGCGACCTGCGCTTTGAGAAACGTCTTGACCGTCTCGTTGCCGAAGTCATGACGAAAGACCGCTTGGTGACCGCCCGACCTGGAGTCAGCCTCGAAGAAGCCAAGGAGATCTTGCATCACCACCGTATTGAGAAATTGCTGGTTGTGGATGACCGCCTGCATCTCAAGGGGTTAATTACAGTCAAGGACATCGAGAAAACGATCCAGTATCCCAACGCCTGTAAGGATGAGCTGGGTCGCTTGCGGGTTGGCGCTGCGGTAGGAACCGGGGAAGATCGGGAAGTCCGCGTCGAGGCTCTGGTGCGGGCAGGGGTGGATGTAGTCGTCGTTGATACCGCCCACGGCCACACGACCAGTGTCATCGAAACTATTCAAGTGCTCAAGCACGGATTCCCGACTTTGGAGATTGTTGCTGGCAACGTCGCGACCGCTGAGGGGACCAGAGCCCTCATTGAGGCAGGAGCCGACGGCGTCAAAGTGGGTATGGGACCAGCCTCGATCTGCACGACCAGGGTCGTGTCCGGCGTGGGGATGCCACAATTGACCGCCATTGCCGACAGCGCAAAGGTTGCAGCTCCAGCCGGTATCCCAATTATTGCAGACGGCGGTGTCCGTTTTTCCGGTGATTTTGTCAAGGCGTTAGCCGCTGGCGCGCATTCTGTGATGATTGGGAGCCTCTTCGCCGGTACCGAAGAGAGTCCAGGAGAAACTATTCTGTATCAAGGACGGACGTATAAACTGTATCGTGGGATGGGATCATTGGAGGCGATGCGGGAGCGGGAGGGCAGCCGCAACCGCTATTTTCAAGACGATGAAGAGAGCGCGGATAAACTTGTCCCGGAAGGGATTGAAGGCCGCGTGCCATACAAAGGGAATTTGTCGGTGATCATCGAGCAGATGGTCGGTGGCTTGAAGGCTGGTATGGGCTACACCGGCTGTCGCACGCTCGCCGAGCTCCGGACCAAGGCAAAATTCATTCGCGTGACTTCCGCCGGACTCCGTGAGAACCACGTCCACGATGTTATTATCACGAAAGAAGCGCCGAATTATCGGCTGGAGTAGGAGCCAGTTGCCAGTGGTCAGGAGCCAGTTGCCAGAAACGGATGTGTTTCCTCTTTGGCTGAGGCTGATGGGGGCGGGTCTCTTGAAAAACTGACAACTGAGAACTGACAACTGAACGCTATGATTTTAATTCTCGACTTCGGCAGCCAATACACTCAGCTCATCGCCCGGCGGGTGCGTGAGGCGAAAGTCTATTGCGAGATTCATCCCTATACCCTCTCGCTTGACCGCATCCGGCAGATGCATCCGGAAGGGATTATTCTTTCTGGAGGACCGGCGAGTGTCTATACTGAAGGGGCGCCGATGCTCGATGCCCGCGTGCTTGATGTTCCGGTGCCGTTCTTAGGGATCTGCTACGGCCTGGGGGTGCTCTTCCAGCTCTCTGAGGGGGTGGTGGCAAAAGCTGACCGGCGCGAGTTTGGCTCGGCGCAGCTCGTGGTGGACAATACCGGTGACCTCTTTGCCGGTTTCCCTCAGGGCAGCGAAACCCGGGTGTGGATGAGTCATGGCGACAAGATGGAAGTCTTGCCCTCTGGTTGGCACGTCCTCGCGCATTCAGCGAATTCGCCGATCGCGGCTTGCCGTGATGCCTCCGGTCGCTTCTTTGGTTTACAGTTCCACCCAGAGGTTGTGCATACCGAACGTGGTCGGGAGATGCTGCATAACTTCCTGTTTCGCGTCTGTCGCTGTGAGCCCAACTGGACGATGGAGGGATTCATCAATCGTGAAACTCGCCACATTCGCGAACGGGTCGGGAACCAACAGGTGGTCTGCGGGCTCAGCGGTGGAGTCGATTCTGCCGTCGTCTCTCTGCTGCTCCATCGGGCGGTCGGCGCGCGGCTCACGTGTGTCTTTGTTGACAACGGGCTCTTGCGCCAGGGTGAAGCCGAGCAAGTTGCTAAGGTCTTCTCTGGCGTGGGGCTCAACCTGCGCTGCGTGGATGCGTCAGGGCAGTTTCTCAGGAATCTCACTGGCGTCGAAGATCCCGAGCAAAAACGCCGGATTATTGGTCACACCTTTATTGACGTTTTTGAGGCCGAGGCGCGAGCTTTGCCAGGTGTGAAGTTTCTTGCGCAGGGCACCCTGTATCCTGATGTCATTGAATCGGTCTCGTTCAAGGGGCCTTCGGCGACGATTAAGAGCCATCACAATGTCGGCGGCTTGCCTGAGCGCATGCGATTAGAACTGATCGAACCTTTGCGTGAGTTGTTTAAGGATGAAGTGCGGGCGCTTGGCCGTTTGCTGGGATTGTCCAAGGAGATCATTGACC
>CAZAYE010000621.1:0-3210 GCA_964489255.1 uncultured Enterobacteriaceae bacterium | reverse complement strand
GCCTGCGGTAAATGCGACTGTCAGTTGAGGAGAGAGACCTGTAGCCCAGATGCAGCCCTTCGACTCGGCTCAGGGCAGGCTCCGCGGAATCTGGGACCAAGTCAGGATAGGCTCTGCCGCAGCAGGAAGGGGAGCGGGGTCAGCAGCCCATTGAAGAAAGGAGGTTTTCTGTATGTCGACGTCCAGTTTAGGCAGCCTGCTGGTTGTCGATGACGAAAAAGAGCTGATGGTTGTGTTGTGCAAGGCGTTGAAGGCGCAGGGGTATGAGGTGGTGGGGTGCACGTCGGGCGAACACGCGCTGCAGGCGTTACGCGGGCAGGACTTCGACCTGCTGCTGACTGATCTGATGATGCCCGGTATGAATGGGATTGCGCTGCTGCGGGCAGGGCTGGACATTGATCCGTATCTGGTGGGCATCATTATGACCGGACAGGGGACAGTGCAGACGGCCGTGAAGGCAATGCAGACCGGCGCGTTTGATTACGTGCTGAAACCATTTAAGCTGGATACCGTCCTATCGCTCTTGGCCCGTGCCATGGACGTGCGCCGGCTGCGCAGGGAAAACATACAGTTGCGCGAGACCACGGCGATGTACGAACTGAGCCGGACAATTGCATCCACGTTGGATTTGCCTTCGATCCTGAACAAAGTCGCTGACGCCGCGCTCCAGCAGTGTGAGGCGGACGAGGCGTCCGTCATGCTGCTGACGCCCGAGGAGGACGGCCTCTATGTTGCTGTCGTGCGCGGCGAGCAACGAGAGTCTCTTCTGGGCACGCGCATATCATTTGCTCAGGGCATCGCCGGCTGGGTGGCGCGCCACCGCGAACCAGTCATCCTGAATGGCGAGGTCAATGATCCGCGTTTCACGCCGCTTCACCCCCGCGCTGCTATCTCCTCTGCTATTTCGCTACCGATGCTGGTAGGCAATAAGTTTGTGGGCGTGTTGAACGTCAACGCTACCTATCGTCGTCGCTTCACCTTAGGACAGATGAAAGTGTTAAGTATCCTAAGCAGCACGGCTGCTTCGGCATTGGAAAACGCGGGGCTCCATATGCAGGTGTGCGAAGCCGAAGCGAAATATCGCTCCATTTTTGAGAACGCCATCGAGGGGATCTTCCAGACCACCCCTGAGGGGCGCCTCCTCGCCGCCAATTCGGCCTTGGCGCATATGTTTGGCTACGAGTCCCCCGCCGAACTGATGGCGAGCAGCACTGACCTCGCGCAGCAAGAGTATGTTGAACCTGCACGCCGTGCGGAGTTGCAACGGTTGCTCGACGAGCACGCCACGGCGCAGGGATTTGAGGCGCGATTCTATCGTAAAGACGGCAGCGTGCTTTGGTGTTCCTTGAACTCCCGCGCTGTCCGTGACGCCAGCGGGGTGCTGCTCTACTACGAAGGTACCATCGAAGACATCACCGCGCGCAAGCAAACGGAAGAGGCGCTACAGCAAGAGGTGCAGATTTCCGCCGCCCTGGCACGGGTGGGCCGAGAGCTGATTGCTTCCCTTGACACCCCGACGATTCTCGACCGTCTTTGCCAGCTTACTGCCAAAGTGCTGGGCTGCGACCATAGCAACACAGTTTTTTGGCAGCCACAAGAAGAAGCGTATGTCCTTGCTGCCAGCTACGGGCACACAGCTGAAAATATGGAGATGCTGCGAGCCCTGAAAGTTCCTCGTTCGTCCCTCGCGGAGCTGATTGCTTGCCTGGAGGAGCAGGAGGTGATGGAGGTGGAGACCGCAACTGCCCAGGACCCTATGCTCCAGGCTTTGCTTCTTCAGCTTGGGGTGACCGCAGGTCTCTACCTGGCCCTGAGGCGGGGCAAAGACCTCATTGGCTTTCAAACAGTATCCTACCGTGGACGCACGGGGTTTAGCCCCAGCCAAAAACGTATTGCCCAGGGCACCGCGCAGCTTGCTTCCCTGGCGCTGGAGAATGCCCGGCTGCTCGAGCAGGCCCAGGGCGCCAGCCGCCTCAAGTCGGACTTTTTGGCCACCATGTCGCACGAGTTGCGCACCCCCCTCAACATCGTCATCGGTTTCACTGAGCTGCTGCTCGAAGATACCTTTGGCCCCGTGCCACCGAAGCAGGCCGAGTCTCTACAACGGATCAGGAAGGCAGCCTACCAGGAACTGGAACTCATCACTGCCATGCTAGACATCAGCCGGCTGGAGGCGGACCGGATGCCGCTGGAGATCGAGGAGGTCAACGTCTCGGAACTGGTGGGCGAGCTGACGACAGAGGGTCAGAACCTATTGCGAGAGAAACCGGGGCTGGATTACGAGTGGGAAGTGGCGCCAGAGCTGCCCCTGCTGCGCACGGACCGGCTGAAGCTGAAGGTCGTGCTCAAGAATCTGCTCAGCAATGCGGTCAAGTTCACCGACAGAGGCAAGGTGAGGGTGGAAGCCCGCACGCGTAACGGCGGGATAGAGATCCGTGTGAGCGACACCGGCATTGGCATTGCCCCAGAGGTACAGCCGCTGTTGTTCGAGATGTTCCGGCAGGGCGACAGTTCGACGACCCGCCGCCATGGGGGGACAGGGTTAGGACTCTACATTGTCAAACGGATGCTGGAGTCATTGGGGGGGACGGTAACAGTCGAGAGTGAGGTGGGGCGCGGCTCGACATTTCGGGTGCAGGTGCCAGGACGGCCCACAAAGATGTAAAGGAATGAAAAACCTGATATTGTGGTGCGGGCCTCTGGCCTGCACCGAGTCAGGCAGGCGAGGACGCCTGCACCACAAAAGTTGATCAAGTTATTCTTGCCCGGTTCCTCAGGATAAACTCCGCGAAGGATCTCATCTGACCGAGAGATTCTTCGGCCTGCGGCCTCAGAATGACAACACGGAGAGGCTGCTACTAAATCCGAGTTGCTCTGACGTGTCCGATGGGTCAAGTGTTGAGTTTTATACAAGTGTTTCTCTTGCAAGGAAAATCGGCATGCAGTAAAGGAGATCAGGACGGATGAGAAAAAATCAGCTCTGATTGTAAGTAACGCATGGCCAAAACAACAGACAGGAAGCTCTTGTACATTCCTATTCTTCATTCCAGTGCCGACATGGGTTCCCTCTCCGAGAGTCTGAAAAAGGAGTACCTCTCCCGCTACGGAACCTCCAAGTGGCAAGAGCACCTCCGCGGGATAGAAGGGTTTTGGCGCCTAGTGACCCGACGAGTGTTATCTCTCCCTCTAGACTTTCGCCGGGTCAAGATC
>CAZAYE010000620.1:2374-3213 GCA_964489255.1 uncultured Enterobacteriaceae bacterium | reverse complement strand
GCATTGAGCGAGTGACCCTTATTGGTGGGCAACTCTACTTTGAGGACCAGGCTATTGCTCCGCCACAGACCGTGTATTGGCAAGATCTCCGTCTTGAGCTGAGCGATGTCGGGTATCCCCTCTCGCGGCCGACGACGTTCTCTCTGCAGGCGTTTAACCTGGATGGTGCACCAATTGAGGTACGAGGAGCAACTCAGCGTCAAGCAGACCAATTGTTGACGCGGGTGCACGGCAAAATTGAGCGGCTGTCTCTCCCCCGCTTCAATGCCTATTTTGCCTCGCTCCTCGGGTATCGTGTACGCAACGGTGCTCTGTCTCTCACCTGGGATTTACTGATTCCCGGTGACCGCGTGCAAGCGGTTACGGCTGTGACGTTGCATGACATTGGCTTGAGCAGCAAGCAGAGTTCTTCTGCTTTAGAAGACCAGGTTGGCCTGCCGCTCCACTTGGTGGTTGCGCTGCTCAAAGATCTGAACGGAAATATTAATTTGAACCTACCGATCGCGGGACGATTCAACGACCCAGCTTTTCAGTTTGGCGGGACGATTCTCCGGGCGGTACGAGATGTCCTGATCGGCGCGGTGACTTCACCGCTTAAACTGCTTGGTGCTGTTTTCAGTGGTAGCAACAAGGAAAAGCTCAGCGATTTCTCCCTGGAGCCAATCCGCTTTGTTCCCGGAACGAGTCAACCAAACGCGGCTGGCACAGAGCAAATTGCCCGGTTGAGCCACTTCCTGGCCCAGCGACCGGAGTTAGCTTTGCGCCTCAGTGGCTATGCTGGACCGGAAGATCTCCTGATTCTGAAAGATCAGCTTGTCCTTGCTCAACTGCAGGAGCCT
>CAZAYE010000620.1:0-2364 GCA_964489255.1 uncultured Enterobacteriaceae bacterium | reverse complement strand
AAAAAGAGGGAGCGGCGCCACAGGTCACTCCACAGGAGGAGGTTCGCCAGTTCCTCTTGCGCCAGTTCGAGCAACCAGAAGGAAGCAAATCCTCTTCCCTCTCTGCCGAGGCCGCGGCATTGCTGACGGAGCTCCGAGAACAAACAAGCGTATCCCCGCAACTAATGGAGCGATTGACTCAAGAACGAGTACAGGTAGTGGTAAACGCCTTGACTGCCAAGGCTGCTATTGCCGCGAGTCGTTTGCAGTTGTCGCCGGAGAAGTCCCGCAGTCAAGAAGGTGCAGAGGTTCGCTACATGGTTCAGGCCCGGGAGGGGTGAAAGGACACGGAAGCAACAAAAAGGGTGGGGAGTGACTACTCTACACAGTTGATGAGAGGAACGGCTACATGATTCATTTGCAACCACAAACTTGGGAGGAGATCTGCCGTCATGCGCAAGACACTTTTCCTGAGGAATGCTGCGGCGCCATTCTTCATCGGGCTGGCGTTGAGGAAGTACGTCGCATTACTAATGTCCAGAACGTGATGCACGCGAAGGACCCACAGCGGTATCCACGTGATGCCACGACCGCTTACGTTGGCGATTCTCGGGAGTTACTCAG
Source organism: uncultured Enterobacteriaceae bacterium (assembly GCA_964489255.1). Taxonomy (GTDB): domain Bacteria; phylum Desulfobacterota; class Binatia; order Bin18; family Bin18; genus CAZAYE01. The sequence continues at coordinate 1,761 of CAZAYE010000620.1, read as the reverse complement.
GCTCAACGAGGAGATAGAAAGTGGGAAGGTAACCTTACAAGCTTTTTATCATTCTCATCCCCACCACGACGCCTATTTCTCTGCGGAAGACAAAGTTCAGGCTCTGGGGTGGGACGATGAACCCTCGTACCCGGGTGTGGCTCACTTGGTGATTTCAATCTACGATCGTCAGGTCCGAGTGATCCGGGCTTACCTCTGGGATGAGAAAGTAAAGGACTTTATTGAAACCCCCCTTAGCACAAATGTATAGTCCCGCTTGCCAAACTGCCGGGAGTGGGATAGGAGCGGTTGCCAACGCTATAGCGTGGCTAGAGAGGAGGAGGGAGCAATGGCAAAACGACGCTGGCAGGTTTTGGGTTGGATGCTCGTGGTCTTGATGCTTGGTGTGGCAACGCCCCTACGCGCTGCTGATCTCTTGCCCCAGCCGGGCTCGTGGGAAGTAGGGGTCCGTTCAGGATACAGCATCGGCCAGAGGCACGTTGATATGGTGCCTGTCCACCTGCGGATCGGTTATACCGTTTTCAAGGGCAAGAAATGGATAATCCCACGAGGAGCTCTGGAGGTTGGTATCGAACCGTTCGCTTCGGTTATTACCGAAGTGGCCAACCCGAGTGAAAGAAGCGGCTCACTCGAATTAGGTGGTGTGTTGCCGGTGCTGACCTACTATTTTGACCTTGGCAACGGCCTCTATCCCTATATTGAGGGTGGACTGGGAGTGCTGTATACCGACCTACGGGGCTATAATCTTGGCGGACATTTCAGTTTCATGGAGGCGGTTGGCACTGGGGTGACGTACTTTCTCAACGAGAACTTAGCGCTCAACCTCGGCTGGCGTTTCCGTCACATTTCCAACGCTGAGCTCTACAAGGATAACGCTGGCCTGAACTCGGACATTTTTCTCGTAGGCGTCTCCTATTTTATGCCCCAGCATTGAGGTACGATAGGAAGGCAGGAGATGCGTGTGGATCGCGAAAAAGATAGCGCACCTGGAGAGAAGAAAGCGACTGGCAGTGATAACCGCTGGTGGGTCGATCACGGCAAAACCCGTGAGCGGGTCAAACCTGAAGAACGCCAAGCTCCGGCTGGAGCGGTATTCTTTCGGAGCGTTGAGAACTACGATCAGGAACAAGCCCGCGAAAATCTGACTGATCTAAACCTCAAACTGCTGGCACAAGGCAGTCCAGCGCCTGGTGAGTGGGCCTATCTCCCCTTATTAACGGAACGCTGCTCGCCAAAAGAGCTTGAAAAAATAAAACGCGCCTTGCCTCTGCCTGCCGATGCCCGTGGGGTTCTGGTTGATTCCGGTGCTTCTCTCCGAGCCATCGTTACCGGCACTCCTGCCAACGAACGAATCCTAGAGTTTAACTTTATTGAGGACGCGTCCTTTGACTGTTGGATCAAAGGAGAGTGGGTCTGTGAGATGGTGTTCAGCGACAAGCGCGAACTGCTCCAAAAAGCTGCGGACCTGCTGCACCGCTATCTGGAGAAAAAACTCTCAGAGGACGAGAAACTTTTTGCAGCGCCGCATGCAGCTGGGGCCTTGCCGCCGGCACGCACGGAATGGTAAACCGCTTCGTGCTTCGACAAGCCCGTCCTGAGTGTAGTCGAAGGGGGCTCAGCATGAACGGGTAAGTCTTCTGCGGTTGACTATGTCCCCTTCGCCCTGAGCTTGTCGAAGGGCGACCCAGGATTTCTCCCGTAGTCTGCCATGCTCATCGACCTTCATACCCACACCTCTCATCTGAAAGAGCGAAAAGGGGA
>CAZAYE010000619.1:0-3221 GCA_964489255.1 uncultured Enterobacteriaceae bacterium | reverse complement strand
CAAAGGTGGAGAGACCCAGGGCGAGAAAGCCCAAGAAGAGGAGCAGCGCGGCGTACAGAGCGGGCTTGCCCACCGTGCCAAGCGTCTGCAGGAGCGCCCATTCTTGGTCGCCGGTGGCGCGTACTGTCGAGCTCAACCGCGTCATGATGTGAATAGTGTCGTCTACCGCAATCCCCAGGGCGATCGACGCGATCGTATTGGTGCTGAGGCTCAGCACGGCTCCCACAGCCCCCATCAGGCCGAAGAAAACCAGGATCGGGAAGAGATTGGGGATCATAGCAATGAACCCGACCCGGGTCGAGAGAAACATGCCCGACATGATGACAAAGATGACCCCTGCCGTCAGAGCGAGGCTCTCGATTTGTCCGGTGATCAGATCGGTGGTCGTGCGGGCATGGAGGAGCAAGGTCCCAGTGGGACGGGCTGTGAGTTCCGGGGGAAAATGCTGCTGGGCAAACGCTTGGATCTTGTCCATCGTGGCGAGGACGTCACTGGCGCGGTAGAGCGAGGTGCGCACCAGGATGTTCGCGCGAGAGTAATTCGGGTGGTTCACCACGCCAGAGACGGTATTGGGGATCAAGAAGACGAGCTGCATGAGCCCGTCCAGTTGGGAAGGATTGTCCCAGAAGGACGTCTTTTCTCCCGGCTGCGGGGCTGCGGGGCTCTCTCCCTCGGGGGGAGTCTCCTGCAAGGCTTTCTCTAAGAGTTCACAGTAATCGACAAAAGAGACCGTCTTATGCACCCCAGGGAGGGAATCGATATAGAGTTGGAGGTCTTTGATCTCGCGGAGCGCGTCCCACGTGCTGACGCTGTCCGGCTCTTTACCGTCAATGACCACGTGAAAAGCCGTGCTCCCGGCCAAATGGCGGTCAATCGCATCGGTGGCTCGGCGAATGGGGTCGCTCTCACGAAAGAAAGACTGAAAATTGGAATCCGCTCGGATAGAGGGGAGCTGCCAAGCAGAGAGGAGAGAGATGAAGATACCGGCGGCGATGACCGCACCGCGATGGCGGATGGACGTCCGAGCCAGCCCCTGCAGCGCCGCGCTTAATGCAGGCGAATAGGTCGCTTCGCGTCTGGTCGGTGGGGGTAGAAGCGCCAATAGCGCCGGCACCAAGACGAGGGAAAGCACGACCGCGAGGGTAATGCCCACGGAGGAATAAATGCCCATCTCCTTGATACTGACAATGCGGTTGACGACGAGCGAGAGAAAGCCCAAGACGGTAGTCAAGGCCGCAATGAAAACCGGGGTACCGGTTTGTCGGAGCGTCTCCAGTACCACCTCGCTCAGCGGGCGACCTGGGACCGCCAGCTCGTAATACTCGGCCACAACGTGGAGAGAGTAGGCGGTGCCGAGCACGAGGAGGAGAGGGGGCAGCGCGAGGCTGCCAAGACTCAAGCGGCTGCCGGCGAGCACCATGATCCCCAGGGTCCAGATCAGGCTTATGGTCACAGTGAGTGTAGGGAGCAGCACCCCGCGCAGAGAGCGGAAGCTGAGGAAGAGCACTGCCATGACGAGGAGCAGCGTCAACGGTATCACGCGGGTCAGGTCCTCGCCCATAGACTTGGCGAGGTGGGCTTTAAAATGAAGCGCGCCGGTGTAGTAGAGCTGCTCAGGCCCCTTTTCTCTGTCCATGATCACTTGGATAGCGTTGTCGATACCCCGGCGGAGGAACTCGTCATCGCTCAGGCTGTCGAGGAAGGAGATGTTGATGGCAGTAGCACGGCCGTCTGGAGAGACCAGATTCTTCAGATACATAGGGGTGTCTGCCAGCTTCTGCTTGAGTTCCTGCCACGCCGCAGCCGTAGCAGGAATGTCCGGGATGAGGAGAGCTTGTTCGTCTCCGGCCACCCTGGCGATGATGTCTGGGGCGTTGGTGAGGCTCCTCACGCCCTCTACTCCATCAATTTTTTTGATCTCCGCAGTGAGGCGCTTGATCTTCTGCAGGACCTCTGGGGTGTAGATGTTGTCGGTAACGAGGCCGACCACGCCGAACTCATCATCACCAAAGAGCCGGTGAACCTCTTCATAGTACTGCTTGTCCGGGTCGTCTTTCGGCAGCAGGCTTTCTACCGAGCTATCCAGGCGGATATGGCGCGCATGGTAGGCAAAAAAGCCGGTGAGCAGAAGAAGGAGAAAGAGGATACTCTTTGGTCTGTGAACGATCAGGTGATAGGCCCGCTCCATAATCTCTGCCTCGGTGTGGGTCGGTAAGAAGGCGTCGCCCTGCACCGCATATACATCAGGGAGAGGGGGAAGAGAAAGAGGTCAGACCGGTTGGCGATTGCGAGGGCGAACGGCAGAAAAACCAGCAACCAAAAGCCCCGTTCATGCTGAGCGTGTCGAAGCATGAACGGCGCTCACTCTCCACATTTCATTTAGGAATACTATAGAGCCGGGGCAAAGACATGGTGCGCAAGCCTACCCTACAACCTTCTTCGGTTCCGTTTGCCTGGTTGCCTCTACTTCTCAGGTTGCCCTTTGACCAACATACCCGTTGAGCGCATAATCCCCGCACAAGGAGCAAGATCCACTCAGGAGGAGTTGACGGGGGAACGGGTATGCCCTGTCCACAGTGTCAGCAGGAGAATCCGACTGAAGCCAAGTTTTGTCTGTACTGCGGGGCAGCGCTGGTGCAGGTGTGTGCCCGCTGTCAGCAGGTGTTACCACCAGAGGCCAAGTTCTGCCTGGCTTGTGGCCAACCGCTCACGGAAAGGCAAAAAAGGAAGCGGAGAAGCGGAGAAACGGGGAAAAGGAAAGCAAGCAATCCAGACGTTAGACGCCAGACGCTAGACTCATCTCGGCCAGAGGCCGAGCGCCGGCAGCTCACCGTGATGTTCTGTGATCTGGTAGGCTCGACCCCGCTGGCCGAGCAACTTGATCCCGAAGAGCTGCGCGAGGTCGTGCGGGCGTATCAGGAAGCCTGTGTGGCCATGATTCACCGCTTCGAGGGCTACCTCGCCCGCTATATTGGCGATGCTTTGTTGGTGTACTTTGGCTATCCTCAAGCCCACGAAGACGATGCCCAGCGGGCCGTACGAGCGGGGCTGAGCATCGTTGCCGCCTTACCAGAGTTGAACAGCCGGTTACAGCAAACAGTAGGGGCGCAGCAAGCTGCGCCCTTGCAAGTCCGTATCGGTATTCACACTGGCTTGGTCGTAGTGGGCGAGCTGGGCGGCAGTGACCACCGCGAAGCAATGGCGCTGGGGGAGACCCCCAA
>CAZAYE010000618.1:0-3226 GCA_964489255.1 uncultured Enterobacteriaceae bacterium | reverse complement strand
CGAGACCCTCGACCGGTTCGTCCTGCGTCACTGCGATTACGGTGAGAGTGACCTGATCATTGTCTGGATCGCTCACGCCTACGATGCCTATGGGCACTAATTTATGGTTTGGCGGCCAGAGGAGATCCGGGTTGGCTCGCGCAGAGTCACACGCCGGGGGGTCGTTAATGTCTAGTACGGTGATGTCTACCGTAGCCGGAGCGGTGTCGAGAAGGCCATCGCTTACCACAAGCTGGAAGACCAGTGTCGCTCCACCGGGGTCCACCAGAGGGGTGGTGAAGGTTGGGGTAGGACTGTTGGGGTCCGACAGGGTGACGGCTGGACCGCTGAGCTGAGTCCAGGTGTAGGTCAATGTGTCCCCATCGGGATCGCTGCTCGCAGTTCCATCTAGCGTGACCGGGCCCCCTTCGTCAGTTGTCTGATTGTTTCCGGCGTTTGCTGTGGGAGGGTGGTTCACATTGTCAACCTGTACATTGATAGTGTCGCTCGCACTCGCGATCCCATCGCTCACCGTCAGGATAAAAGTGAGCGTCTCCCCCGCTGGGTCGACAAGCGGGGCGGTGAAGGATGGCTGGGCGGTGGTGGCACCAGACAGGACGACTGCAGAACCGGCCGTTTGCGCCCAACTGAAGGTGAGATCGTCGTCATCAGGATCATAGCTGGCGGAGCCATTGAGCGTCACCGGGCTTCCTTCCTGCACCGTCTGGTCGGTTCCTGTATCGGCGACCGGCGCATGATTGACGTCTTTGATGGTAATATTCACTTCATCAGGGTCGCTCATCAGTTCGCCGTCGGTGACGGTAAGTTGAAAAGTGAGAGTGGTACCTTCGCGGGGTACGTTCGGTGCATGAAAGGTGGGATGGACGGGATCGGCGAGGTTCAGAGAGACCGCCGGAAGACCGGCGACCTGCTCCCATTCGTGGGTAAGGAAATCGCCATCCGAGTCGCTGCTACCAGAGCCGTCAAGGGTGACCGCCTCCCCCTCATCCACCGTCTGATCGGGACCTGCGTTGGCGGTAGGCGGTTGATTGGGTGGCTGGTCGAAAACCTTCACCACAAAAGCGTCTTCGAACTCGCCGCCGCCTTGAGCCGCCTGATAGGGGTTCACGGTGGGGAAGATGAGCGAATAGGTATGACCCGTCACATACACGTTGTTGGCGGAGTCGATAGCAATGCCAAAGTCCTGCTCGCCACCGCTCCCACCGAGATAAGAGGAATAGACGAGAGTAGAGCCTGCGGGGTTCACCTTCGCCACGAAAGCGTCGCTGTTACCTCCGTTGGTCGGCTGTAAGGCATCCGCCGTGACAGGGAAGTTGGTTGAAAAGGTCCACCCCGCGACGTAGGCGTTGCCGGCGGCATCTACAGCGATGCCTTCACCGCCGTCATGGTGGTTACTACCGCCGAGGTAAGTGGAGTAGACGAGTGTGGCGCCAGTGGTATCCAACTTTGCCACGAAGGCGTCATCGCAGGAATTTTTCGTTGGGTACGCGGGGTTCAAGGGAGGATTTCCCACAGGGAATACGGGGAAGTTGGTCGACCGGGTACTACCCGTCACGTAGGCGTTGCCGGAGCTGTCTACGGCGATGCCCAAGCCGACGTCGCTATGGTTACCGCCAAGGTAGGTGGAGTAGATGAGCGATGCGTCGTTGGAAGCTGCTGTGGTATCTAGCTTGGCGACAAAAGCATCTAGACAAATGTCGCCGCAGTTTGTTTGATAGGGATTCTTCAGGGGGAAGTCGAGTGAATTGGTAGTCCCCGTCACATAGGCATTGCCCAGAGCATCCACGGCGATGCCTTCGCCCTGTTCGCCACCGCTACCCTCACTACCGCCGAGGTAAGTGGAGTAGACTAACACCGGATCGATAACGAGCGACTTGCTGGCGTCGTAGGCGGCCACCTGAAAACCGACTCTGTGGGTCTGAGGTTCGGAGTTTAAGGTTTTATGGAGCACATAGCTACCGGAGATCTCCCGCCGGATGCCGTCCACCTCTTGATGAATGACCGGCCTGGGCATGCGGAGGTGCTCACCGGCGGTGTGTAGTACGAGGTTACCCTGAGCATCTATCTCGAGCGTGTCGGCACCTGCAAAGGCCAGAGTGATAGCGGTGCGGCTGGCGGCTCCCGCTCCCGCCCAGGGAGAAGACCGGGAGGAGGGTTCGTCCTCTCTATCCCTCCATAGCCTCGCCAGAGTGCTCCACCGCCGCACCGAGGGCAATCCGCTGTTCATGGCCACCGTGGTCGATGCGCTGCTATCCCAAGGGCTGCTGCGTGAGGGTCAAGCGGGGGAGCCGGGGCAGGGCACAACGCTCCGGCCCCTCACAGAGGTACAGGCGGGGGTGCCGGCGACCCTCGAGCAGATGATTGAACGGCAATTTGACCGTCTAAGCCCTGACGACCAGCGGGGACTGGAGGCAGCCAGTGTTGCGGGGATGAAGTTCTCGGCCGCAGCGGTGGCGGCAGGAGCCGGAGCTGAGGTTGCGGAGATCGAAGCGTGCTGTGCCAGCTTGGCGCGGCGGGGGCAATTTCTGCGGGCGAGCGGGGTAGCGGAATGGCCTGACGGGACGGTAGCAACGCGCTACAGTTTCCTGCGCGCGCTGTATCAGGAAGTGATCTATGGACGGGTGACGGTGGGACGACGGCAGCGCCTGCATCAGCAGATTGGGGAGCGGGAAGAGCAAGCCTACGGCGAGCAAACCAAAGAGATTGCGGCCGAACTGGCGGTACATTTTGAGCGGGGGCGGGATTACAGGCGAGCAGTCCAATATCTGCAGCAGGCAGGCGAGAATGCTGTCCGACGCTCAGCTCATCAGGAGGCGGTTAGTCTCCTTACCAAAGGGTTGGAGTTGCTGAAGATCCTGCCAGACTCGCCCGAACGTGCCCGCCAAGAACTCCCGCTGCAAATCTCTCTGGGTACTCCGCTCATTGCCACCAAAGGTTATGGAGCCCCGGAAGTGGGAAAAGTTTACGCCCGAGCACGAGAGCTCTGTCAACAGGTAGGGGAGACACCTCAGCTCTGGCAAGTACTGAACGGACTACGGGTGTTTTACCATGCCCAGGGGGAGTTACAAACGGCGCGTGAGTTGGCGGAGCAGATCATGCGCCTGGCCCAACGTGTACAGCGCCCAAGCCTCCTCATGGTAGGCCACGTTGTGCTGGGGGAGGTCTCGTACTCTAGACATTAGTTTCGCGCCCCTAGGCCGCTAGAGGTAAAGTATTTTCGGGCTCT
>CAZAYE010000617.1:0-3229 GCA_964489255.1 uncultured Enterobacteriaceae bacterium | reverse complement strand
GGAGATCAAAGCGCAATATCGCCAGTGGGCAGAGGAAGCGCAGCAGCGGGGTGAGTGGGCCAAAGCGCAAGGGCACTACGAGGCGGCACTCAAGATCGACCCGCAGGACGAGACGCTCACTGCAGCCCTCCAGCAGATGAAGGAGGCGCGGAAGCAGGCAGAAGCCGTCGCGGGGTGGTACGAGACTACCTCGCCTACGCCCGTCTTCAAGGAGCCACGCAAAGACGCTACTATTATCAGAAACCTGGCAACGCAGAAGCGGGTGTATGTGGCGGGGACAGTAGGAGACTACTTTAGAGTTGAGTCTGTTCGGGGTAACCCTCCCGGCTATATTTCCCGCAAGGACGTGGCACGTGTTAAACGAGAGTCGGAAGCCATAGGAGGGAAGCAGCAAGTTGCTCTTGAAAGACCAGGGGTTGGAACGGAAAGGCAGCCCAGGGTAGAAGAGAACCTCCAAAAGGCCGGAGTTGAGCGATTGGTTGTCTCTAACGGCAAACGGGTTTCACTCGAATACACCCTGACCCTTGAAGATAACCGCCAGATTGATTCGAACGTAGGCAAAAGCCCGCTCGTCTATACCCAAGGCGCTCGCGAAATTATTCCCGGCTTAGAGAAACAACTCGTCGGGCTCAAGGCAGGTGACACCAGACGGATCGAGGTCTCACCTGCAGAAGGATACGGAGAATTTGATCCTGCACGGAAACAGGAAGTTGATAAGAACAGCATCCCGGAAGAATCACGAAAGGTAGGCGCGAGGATGACGGGACAAGGTTCCGGGGGGCAGCCGATATTCGCTCAGGTGGTTGAGGTGAGGAGAAATACCGTGGTGTTGGATCTCAACCACCCCCTCGCTGGTAACTCGCTGGTAAAAAACTCATTTTCAATGTGAAAGTACTCAAAGTCGAGGACGGCAGAAGGTAAAGTTAGTACTGCAGTTGTACCTGAGGGCTGTGTTGGTGATGAGCCAAGCGACTTCTAGCACCCTCATCATAAAATCGGTGAATGACAAGTAAGGACAGATCGTAGGGCAGGCACTGCCTACCTTTTTTGCTTGCAAACATGGAGTAGTCAGAAAAATCGGTTCAAATTGAGCCGGCTCTTCAGGACACAACACCGAAAAGAGTTGTTATGGGCGGATTCGTGGCAGCTCTGTTCTTCCGCTTGCAGGAAAGAGAGGGAAACAGGGACTGAAGCGGACGCAATGCTTGTTATCCTTATTGTCCAGGACTTCTCTTCATGGAAACCCATAAACCTCTCGCCGCCTTCCCATTTGAGAGATGACGCCCGCCCATTCCTGTAAACTTCGACGCACGAATCGTGAAAGATTATTCTTTTCAATAGCTTACGATTTCGTCACCAGAACGTTTACAGGAACTTTTGGACGTAATCTTTGAGATGTGTCCATGACGGACCGGATATCCCTCATCGTTGTTCTTGGTGAGAACAGGAAGGTAATCTCAGTAGGTGAGGGAAAAGAGTTCTCTTCCTTTCTCATCGGCCGCGCCGCTGAGGCTGACCTTTTTCTTAGTGACTTGACTGTGAGTCGGCGTCATTGCCGGATCTTCCGTCGAGACCAGAGCACCATGCTTGAAGACCTCGGGAGCCGGGCCGGCACCTTCCGCAACGGGCAGAAAGTGAGCCAGCCTATCGATCTTTGTGACGGCGACGAAATCAGGGTAGGAAGTGTCATGCTACGAGTCCGCATCGAAGGGCAGAAAGTCAGGGACAGAGTATCTGCTCTTCCTGCAGGGGATAACCAAGTCATTCCGCTCGGTCGAGAAGTGCTGACCCTCGGCCGTGCTCCCACCTGCTCGCTACGGCTTGAACATCCTACGATCTCGCGTCGCCACGTAGAGATCCAGCCGGTAGATGGAACGTTCGTCATACGTGACCTCGCCTCCGCGAACGGCACCTTTGTGAACGGTGAGGCACTGAAAGAACCTCGTCCTCTTGTCCGGGGCGACAGCCTGAGGATAGGCCCCTATCACCTGACCTTTGACGGTACCTGCCTGGTCTCAGAGCGCCCGGAGGCTGGGACACGAATCGAGGTGCGAGGCGTTGGCAAGCAGGTCAAAGATCGAGAAACGGGTCAACCTCTGTGGCTCCTCCGGGACATTAGCCTGACGGTTCTCCCAAGAGAGTTTGTGGGTCTCCTCGGTGCATCCGGATGTGGCAAATCCACTTTCATGGATGCGGTGAACGGACGGCGACCGGCTACTGCCGGCGCGGTCCTCTACAACGGCGAGAATCTCTACAATCACTTTGATGCATTCAAGAGGAGTATCGGCTATGTGCCGCAGGATCTGATCTTCCATCAACAGCTACCGCTCGCCGACGCCCTTCGTTATGCGAGCCAACTGCGACTGCCTGACGATGTCACCGGCGATGAAATCGAAGCCAACATCGACCGCGTGCTTGGGATCGTGGGGCTGAGCCAGCAGCGCGGCACTCTTATCACAAACCTTTCAGGTGGGCAGAAGAAACGGGTCTCGATCGCGATGGAGCTACTGAGCCGGCCCACACTATTGTTCCTCGATGAAGCAACCAGTGGGCTGGATCTCGGGACTGAAGCGCAGATGATGAAGCTTTTCCGTGAACTTGCGGACGGCGGTGTGACCACGGTCTGTATCACGCACTACGTGGACAGCCTCGATATGTGCGACATGGTCGCTTACTTCGTTAAGGGGCAGCTTGCCTACTACGGTCCACCGGCCGAGCTGAAAGGCTACTTTGGTATCAGCACGATCCGCGAGGTCTACCTGAAGGAGGCCGGGAGGACGGCGGAAGAGTGGGAAGCGACCTTCCAGGCCTCGCCGGCCTACGCGCAGTACGTCGCCGGACGGGCTGCGCCAGCGGAGAAGTTTGAGGCGACGCTCATCCGGCCCGGGCAAGCGATAGAGGTCGTCCGCCACAGCAACCCAAGGAAGCAACTCTGGGTTCTCACACGGCGATACCTCCAGGTCATGCTCGCCGACTGGCGCAACGTGTTGATTATGCTGAGCCTCGCGCCAATAGTCGGGCTCTTGGCGGGTATCGTGCTCTCAGGGAGCGAAAACGAGAGCCCCCTCGCTCTTGCCAGCCGGCAGGGGCAGCTCTGCTTTACCCTCACCCTGATTATGCTCTTCCTGGGGATCTTTGGGGCGATCCGGGAGGTCGTGAAGGAGCTGCCGATCTACCGCCACGAGCGGTTTATTAACCTTGAGATTCTACCCTATCTCGGCAGTAAGGT
>CAZAYE010000616.1:0-3233 GCA_964489255.1 uncultured Enterobacteriaceae bacterium | reverse complement strand
GCCTCTCTGCGGAGTTTTTCAATGGCTTCCCGAGGCGCAATGATGCCTCCAGGAGGGATATGTTTGAGCAGCCTGGAAGCGAGGCTGACTGTAGGGCCAATCAGAGCTACAGAACGGCGGCGAGGCGAGCCGATCACCCCGATGACAACGTCTCCAACATTCAGGCTCAACCTGGCCTGCAAGAGGATCCTGTCGTCATTCCTTGCGGCCGCAAGAGCCGTCCGGATCGCCAGTGCTGCTTGGGTCGCCGCCGTTATCGATCCGAAGTAAAGCAGTGCACCATCTCCCTCGTAATCCTTTACGTCGCCGCTGTGAGCCAGAGCAATCTCTGTCACAATATTCATGAAACGCTGAACCACGGCCAGCGCGTCTTCAGGAGGCAAACGCAAGAGAGTGCGCGTTGAATTGGCAATATCGACAAACAACACAGCCAGGTTCTCTTTCGTGGGAAGCCCTTGCTGAACGAAGTAGTTCTCTACTAACCCAGGTAAGAAAGTTGACATCTCGGCCAGTGCCGTTGAACTTGCACAACCAACCGGGTGGAAGGGAGGCGAGGAGCCAAGCGTGAGACTCTCGCCAGCCTTGGAACGATTCAAGAGGAACGGAGAAGACAAGAAGACTCCTTTCACTATGTTGCACAGCAGCTCGGCGCACAGCAAGCTTCGGCTTGCGTCGAGGCTTCAGGGGTAGTTGTTTTCTGTCCGAGGAAGCCACGGAGCTGCAGATCGGCGGCGGTTTGCGCTTCGACATCTGCTAAGAGGGTATACATCTCCCAAGGCATTCCGTCGGCGTCGCGCACCCAAAACTTGTCTGCTTTGGCGTAACAGCAGGTCGTGCCCTGCTGTTCGAGCATCTCGATCTCCTGCATCTTCGTCCGGACCATCTCGGTTGCAACCTCGCCGGTTCCGGGATAGCGAATACCAAGGTGACTGACGGTGCCAGGCTCGCCACCAAGGTTAAGGGAGAAGATGACCGGTGGATCGGTCATCTCAAACTTGGCATAGTCGTGCTTAACCTTGGCAGGCTCGATGCCAAGGATCTTGCGGTACTGCTCGACCGCGGTCGGAATGTCCTTCACGTAGAGCGCCACGTGAAATGTATTGTGGGCCATGATGGTTCTCCTTTCTGTCAAATCAAAAAATGTTGATGAATAAGGGCAAAAAAAGAGGTTTACTTACAGCAGCGCGATACCCCCTTCGAGCTCCGGCAGCACGCTTTGAGCGAGCTGACGAAATGTTCCAGTTCCTCGATCACTGCCGGGTTGAGGGAGTAATACACCCAGCGTCCCTCGCGTCGGTCCTTCAGGATGCCAGCATCTTTCAGGATTTTGAGATGGAAAGAGAGCCGAGACTGCCCAGCTTCAAGCAAGTCGGTGAGGTCGCAAACACACTGCTCACACTCACTCAGACAGTCGATAATCTGCAGCCTTGTCTCATCCGAGAGCGCATGAAACCATCGCGCGACACGTGCGATCGACTCTTCACGGAGAGGCAAAGCAGCTTTTGCAACGGCAAGTGACATGGCAGTCTATATATCAATTTTTTTTGATATGTCAAGGGTGCAGATTTATTCTGGGTGAACGTTGATTGATCGGACACGTTCTAAGATGTATAGCAACCGATGGTTTGCACAGGGGAAGTTTAGGTTTCCTCCTCCTCAAGTTCCTCTTCGAGCGCCTCTTCTTGTTCCTCCAAGCGAACCAAAAGTGTACTCAATGCCTCGAAGACCGCGTCTACCGCTTCGCGGAAATCCTCTTCCATGGTCACAATGCCTGCGGCCACTTGCTCTTCGCAGTCGCGACTCACCTCGGCAATAGAGAACTTTGCTGCTTTCACTAATCCGATCCACTGCCCCAAGATTGCCAGCGCGTCTTCCATTTTTCTCATCTCCTTTCCGGAGGCTTTGCTAGCTGATAGAGTTCCACTTTATCACGCGTGCACGAGGAGGCCAGTATGCGACAGGTCACAGTAGTCAGCGCGGGCATGACCCGCTTTGGCAAACATATAGACCGCAGTATGAAGGATCTCGCCCGCGAGGCAATCGAGGGAGCGTTGCGCTCCGCTGGTGTCGAAACCAATGCCATTGAGGCGGCTGCCGTGGGCAACGCGGTGGCTGGGCTCATTACCGGCCAGGAGTGTGTACGTGGACAGGTGGTTCTGCGCGAGATGGGCATTGGTGGTATTCCAGTGATCAACACCGAGAATGCCTGCGCCAGTGCCTCGACCGCTTTTCATCTGGCCTGGCTCTACGTTGCCTCAGGCATGTACGACACGGTCCTGGCTGTGGGCATGGAGAAGCTGTTCCACCCTGACAAGAAACGGACCTTTCAGGCGATCGGCAGCGCCATCGATATCGAATTGGCCGATGAGTTTGCCCGGCAGATGAGCGGCGAACACAGCGGCGGCGCTGGCGAGTCGCGCAGTGTGTTCATGGACTACTATGCGAACCTCGCCCGCCAGCACATGGTACGCTATGGCACCACCCGTGAGCAATTTGCCCGCATTGCTGCTAAGAACCACACCAATGGTAGCTTGAATCCACACGCCCAGTATCAAACTCCGCGTACGGTCGCAGAGGTGCTGTCCGCCCCCATGATTGCCGAACCGTTGACGCGCATGATGTGCTCGCCAATTGGTGACGGTGCTGCTGCTGTGCTGGTGACGACGGCGGAGAAGGCTCGTCAGCTCACGACGAAGCCGGTCTTGGTCCGCGCTTCGGTTCTGGGGTCTAGCGAAGATCATGCCCCAGACGCACCCAACATCGTCGCCAAAGTGGCACGGAAAGCCTATGCCCTGGCTGGCATCGGTCCACAAGAACTCCAGGTTATCGAAGTGCACGATGCTACCGCTCCAGCTGAATTGTTGGCCTATGAGGATTTGGAACTCTGCCGCCCCGGGGACGGTGGAAAACTCATTGATGATGGCGTGACTGCAGTCGGTGGTCGCGTGCCAGTCAATCCTAGTGGTGGACTCCTCGCTAAAGGCCATCCGGTTGGTGCCACCGGCGTCGCTCAGATTGCTGAAATTTTCTGGCAATTGCGAGGTGAAGCCGGAAAACGCCAGGTAGGAGGCGCGCGGGTTGGCCTGACCGAGAACGGCGGTGGCGTGATTCGCGGAGAGAACGCGGCGGCAACGGTGCATATTTTTACCGTGTAGCTACCCCGTTCACCCTTCGACAAGCTGCTATGTGGATGTCAAGCTCACGAACACACGAGTCCTCTTATTTGTCTTACG
>CAZAYE010000615.1:0-3236 GCA_964489255.1 uncultured Enterobacteriaceae bacterium | reverse complement strand
ATGAGGGGGAGGTACGGTGAGGCTTTACCATGGGACACCGAGTAAGCTTCGAGTACGAGGCAGCCACTCTGGGTGGTCAGTTTGAATTCATAGAAGAGGCGCGATTTGCCCACCCCCGGCTCGCCCATCACGCCCACGATCTGACCGTGCCCGCCCTTGGCCAGCTCCAGCACTTTCTTGAGCTGCTCCATCTCACTCTGCCGCCCCACAAAGCGGGTGAGGCCGCGACGGGCGGCGACTTGGAGCCGCGTGCGCAGAGGCCCAGCGCCCAACACTTCGTACACGCCCAGAGGCTCTTCCACGCCTTTGATCTGCGTCTTGCCCAACGCCTTAAATTCGAAGTAGCCATCAGTGAGTTTATGCGTCTGCTCTGTCACCAGAATCGAGCCAGGATTGGCCAGCTGTTCCATGCGGGCGGCTAAGTTGGTGGAATGGCCCACCGGGACATAGTCGGTCTGCAGGTCCTCTTTGCGAATCAAGCGCACCACGACTTCACCGGTATTGACCCCGACGCGCATTTGCAGGGGCGCACGCCCCGTCCGCCGCAGGTCGTCACTATACCGCCGCAGGTCGGCTTGCATACGCAGGGCGGCGTAGAGGGCGCGCTGGGGGTGATCTTCATGGGCAATCGGCGCCCCGAACAAAGCAAAAATGCCATCTCCCAAGGCTTGGGCCACATACCCCTCATAGCGATGGACCGCGTCCATCATGAGCTGGAGCGCCGGGTCGATAATGACGCGAGCTTCTTCCGGGTCGAGCCCTTCAATCAACGCGGTGGAGCCTTTGAGATCCGCAAAGAGTGCGGTGATAGTCTTGCGTTCGCCGTCCGCGGTCCCGCGCGCTGCTAGCGCCGCTTGTTCGGCACGGATGCGTTCCGCCAAATGTGGCGGAGTGTAGCTGACGGGTCTCGTGTCGAGAGTCCGGAGTTTTGCGTCTAGGCTCTTTTCGCCTTTGGACTGTTGACTATGGATATCAGACTGCCGTGTCAGTGGCGTGGCACACTCGTTACAGAATTTGGCGCCGGCTCGATTCTCAACTCCACATGCAGGACAATGCAGCGGCAACGGCGTAGCACACTCGTTACAGAACTTCGCCCCCTCACGATTTACGCTTCCACAACTCGGACAGTGCATTTTCGTCACTCCCCAGAAGTCTTACCAGTTCATTGGTTGACGGCCTCTCCTCCGGTTTCTACAATGCAATTGTTCGAAGGAGAATACAGAATGTCTGCCCAACAATCGCCAGTGCTTCACGATGCCACACTGATCCTCTATCCTGGCCAGGAAGAACGGACGCCCCAGAAGTGGGAAGAACAGTACGTAGACGTGTGGCTGCTCCTGGAAGTCACAGCAGAAGACGAGGCAGGCGAACCAGTACGCGCCAAACTGATCGCCACCACGACAGACCCGATGAGCGATACCTTTCAACAGTTTTGGCGCTCGTATGCTGATCGCGGTATCCTGACCTTGTTCATGCACAGCACGTACTCCGAGCCCCATCCCTACGTGGTGGTGCATGCCGCGTGAGTGGGCTTCGTTTCGTCCACGCTCTTTGCCGGTTGTCACCGTGCGTCGGGATCCTTGGGCGCTCCGTGCGCTGGTTGACACCGGAGCCCAGACTAGCTTGGTCCATCCCCGCTTGGTGCTGCAACTAGGCCTCGCGACTATCGGTGACCTGCCCCTCGTAGGTATTGGGTCGCCAGTTCTCCGAGTACCACGCGTGAGTCTCGCTGGCTTCTGCGTCGCCCGGCTGCCTTTACGAGAGTTTGATGCTGGTGTCATCAACCTAGATAATCTTCGTCTGGGCATCGACTTAATCCTTGGCATCAACGCTTTTGAGGAGTATCGCCTGCAATTTGATTTCACCGAGGGCAGGCTGTACCTCCTCACTATGTAGCGCATCCATCTCTTTGTTCCTTTTACACTGCTCTCGAACCGCCGAATTCCTCCAACAGCGCCTTCGCCTCTTGAAGTCTTTGGTGTCAAACCCCTCCGTAAACCAGCCGTAAATCTCCGCTAATATCCGCCGCGCTTCACGGAAAAAGTCGGCTTTGTTCATGAGCAAGAGATCCTTACTAGAAAACGGAAGTCTTTTTCGAGCGACTGGAAACCTTCACTGCTGCAGCAGGAAGCGGCCCAGACGCAACAAGTTTTCTCCGCCTCGGGTCTACCGTCAGATTCAATCCTTCCAGAGTCCTCGCGCCAAGGAGCAACAAATCGCCTTTCTCGGCGAACACTACCTCGTCGATGGTGAAAAATTTGTCTAAGCGGATGATGGCAAAGCCAACGCTACGGGTGACCTGCTGACCGTTGGCCATCACCAATAGCACATCCTTTTTCTCTCGCTTGATGCCAAGCTTCTCGAGCGTTGTTGCAGGAATCCAGGTATACTCGCTTCCTGTATCTACCAATATTTTCGGTATGACTGCGGATTTCGTGCGATCCACGGAGTTCTCGACTTTACAACGCGTGAAAAACGCACCCATACGAGTCTGCCTACTTCTCCCGCTCAACTGGTAGGCCAGCGGCGGCCCAGCCGTTGAAGCCGGCTTCGAGATGGGCGACGTTGGGGAACCCCATCTCCTGTAGCACGTCCGCCGCAAGGGCAGACCGTCCCCCGCCTGCTCAATAGAGGATGATGCGCTTTTCCGGCTCGACCTTGCCACTATAGTATTTTGACGTCGGATCCAGCCAAAACTCCAGCATGCCCCGCGGCACATGCAGCGCCCCAGGAAGCCAGCCCAATTTTTGCCGCTCGCGGATATCACGAATGTCAATGAGTTGGACCCCTTCGCCGGCTTGCAGCTCCGCCTGTAATTGCTCAAGGGTCAGGTTCTGAACCCGGGTCTTGGCCTCTTTCACAAGCTGGTCAGCAGTTTTTCGTGGAGTGAACATGAGAGCTCTCCTTTCTCAGGGAATCAAAACGATCTTGCCGTAGGCGCTCGCTTCAATCACCGCATGATGCGCTTTGGGTGCGTCCGCTAGAGGGAGCTCTTGTCCGATGACCGGTCGCAGGCTGCCGTTCTCCAGCCCGGCGACCAAGGCGGCGTGAATCCGCGCCAGGTCCGGGGGCGATACGTTGACCAAGCTCATGCCCATGATCGAAGCGTCGCGGTTCATGGTTGTACGCGGGTTGATTTCTACCGTGCCCTGATTGTTAAGGCCCCGGTTACCGATCACTACGACGCGTCCCCCAGGGGCCACAACATCGAGATCTTTACCGAGATTCACATTGGC
>CAZAYE010000614.1:0-3243 GCA_964489255.1 uncultured Enterobacteriaceae bacterium | reverse complement strand
AGCCTGTCCTGAGCCAGTCGAAGGGTCGAAGGGGTTCAGGATGACAAGTCGAGGATCAGACCTCTTGCCGCCCAAAGCCAACCTGGCGTACAAAGAGCGGATGAGGTACCACCCATGAAGATCCCTTCTGAATTGTACCGCAGTTCTCTCGCCCTGCTCACTGACCTCTATCAGCTCACGATGGCGTATGGCTACTGGAAATCAGGCGTGCAAGACAAAGAGGCAGTGTTCAATCTTTTTTTCCGCCAGAATCCTTTCCAGGGCGGATTCAGCATCACTTGTGGACTTGCCTACGTCATAGACTTTGTGAAGCACTTCCGGTTTGATGATGGCGACCTGACTTACTTAGCAACCGTACAAGATGAGGATGGCAAGGCGCTGTTTGACCGGGCGTTTCTCGACTACCTGCGGTCCATGCAATTCTCTTGTCACCTGGACGCGATTCCCGAAGGCACCGTCGTCTTTCCCCACGAACCGCTCGTCCGCGTCCAAGGGCCCCTGATTCAGTGTCAGCTCCTAGAAACCGCACTGCTTAACCTCATCAACTTTCAGACCCTCATTGCCACCAAGGCAGTGCGGGTATGCCTGGCGACCAAGGGGGAACCTGTTCTGGAATTTGGTCTGCGTCGCGCCCAAGGGATCGACGGTGCGCTGGCGGCCACCCGAGCCGCCTATGTTGGCGGCTGCGGCGCAACTTCGAACGTCTTGGCCGGTAAACTCTTCGGGATTCCAGTACGGGGGACGCATGCCCACAGTTGGGTGATGTCCTTCGACGATGAGCTGGAGTCGTTTCAAGCCTATGCCGAGGCTATGCCTAGTAACTGCATTTTTCTCGTAGACACCTACAACACCCTCGAAGGAGTGCACAATGCCGTGCGGGTTGGCCAGTGGCTGCGCGAACATGGCCACGAAATGATCGGTATTCGTTTGGACTCGGGAGACTTCGTCCAACTGAGCATCGAAGCGCGCCAGACCCTCGACGAAGCTGGCTTCCCTCAAGCGGTCATCGTTGGCAGCAATGATCTCGATGAGCACCTCATTACCAACCTGAAGGAACGTGGCGCCACCATCAACGTTTGGGGTGTCGGCACCAAGCTGGTCACCGCCCACGATCAACCGGCCATGGGTGGAGTGTACAAGTTGAGCGCCGTCCGGGTACCTGGGGAACCCTGGCAATACAAAATCAAACTCTCAGAAGAAATCGTCAAGGTGTCCGATCCAGGCATTCTACAGGTTCGACGCTATCACAGCACAAATGGTGAATTCCTAGTGGATGTCATTTACGATGAGGAAACCGGCGTCGCGGGCGGATGTACGATGGTAGATCCGCGAGACCCAACTAAACGGGCCACCATCCCGGATGGTACGCCTTTCACAACGCTCCTCGTGCCGGTATTTCGTGCGGGGAAAGCCGTGTACGAGGCGCCGTCCATCCTCCAGGCCAAGCAGCGTACCCAAGAGCAACTCGCCCGCCTCCACCCCGAGGTCAAACGCTTCACTAATCCACAACCGTATCCGGTCGGTCTTGAGCAGGGTCTGTACAAACTCAAGGAACACTTGATCCGACAGGCCCGGGAAGCCATAGCCTGAAGAAGTCCATCACCCCTAGAGTTTCTCTTAAGAACGTTCAAACCTGGTAATTCTTCGGAGAATTTGGCAAGCTGCCCATCATCCTCAAAGGAGGCTCTCATGCAACTGATAGAGGCGCTGTATGAAAAGCGGAACCACGCCGCCTGGGTGACCTTGAACCGCCCGCAGGCGCTTAATGCGATCACACCAGAAATGATTCGTAGCCTCAGACTGGCGGCTGAAGCCGCACGGGACGACAACAGTGTGAGAGCTTTGGTCATCACCGGAGCAGGACGAGGCTTCTGTGCCGGCGCGGACATTCGGGTCATGGATAACGCCAGTTTGGAAGGTTTCCGTGAGTTTCTGATCCTGCTCACGGAGGTATGGAGCTTTATCCGCACCTTTCCCAAGCCGACCATTGCCGCCATCAACGGCGTGGTTGTCGGAGGCGGCTTCGAGTTGACCCTGGTCTGCGATTTTCGCATTGCTGCCAGGACAGCCAGAATTGGCTCGGCCGAGGTTCGGATCAACCAGCCGATGACCAACGGGTCCACTTATCTTCTGGCCCGTTTGATTGGCGAGACCAAAGCGAAAGAAATTGGCATGACAGGAGATATTCTCGAAGCCGAAGAGGCCGGCAGGATTGGTCTTGTCAATGCTGTCGTAGAGCCCACGGAACTAGAGAGTAAAGTGGAGGAACTGGTTCAGAAACTGAGCAGTCGCGGCCCTCTTGGTGTTGCCGCAGTCAAGCAGTGTTTCGCTCGGAACCGTGACGTGGATATCGAAACGGCAATTATGGTGGAAAATGAAGCGGCGACGGCGTGCTTTGTTACTGCGGATCAGAAAGAAGGACTGCAAGCGTTTTTAGAGAAGAGAGCGCCGCAGTGGACGGGAAGATAGATAGTAGCCAGTAGCCAGTAGTCAGTAGCCAGTAGAAGGAGCAGAAATTAGAAGCCGAAAGAAGGAGGGAGTTGGGGGATCGCCAGTCCCAACTTAAGCCATTTTCCCGCACTTCAGGCCTTAGGTCCCCTCTCCCCTCGTGGGAGAGGGATAGGGTGAGGGGGTGCAGGGCAGAGCACAGGCTGTGAGCCCCCTCTTCCTGACCTTCCCCCACAAGCAGTAGCCTGGCCGGTGTTTGCTCTCGGATTCCGCGCTGCTCCATCCGGGCTACGGCTTCTTCTTGGCTCAGCACTCAGCACTCATCGCTTTGCACTTATTTCAGTCCCGCCTTGCGCAGGGCGGCAATATGACGCTCTAGCGTCGCCGGGTCTTTGATGGGGACTCTCTCTTTGTGAACCTCCAACGAGAACTGAGGATTGATGCACAGGACTTCCGCCGCCTCGGCTTGGGCTTCTGCTTCTTTGCCTAACTCACTGTAGGCGGCAGCCAGGGTCAGGTGAGCGCCAAGAATGTTAGGGTAACGAGCGAGATATTGCTTCGGGGGGGCAACCGCCTCCTCAGGCCGCCCGGCCAGGTCATAGGCAGCGCCTATGAAGCTTAAGTGATAGTCCGCAACAGGAGGCTTGCGGCGCAGCAGCGCCTGCTCTACCATCCCAACCGCTTCCTCCGGCCTGCCCACCCGGCTTAGCATCTCAGCCCGAACCGCATAGCTCCAAGCTTCGTTGGGATCGAGGGCGATGGCTCGCTCGCCCTCGGCGAGGGCCTGCTCGTACT
>CAZAYE010000613.1:2163-3251 GCA_964489255.1 uncultured Enterobacteriaceae bacterium | reverse complement strand
GTGTAGGAGTCCGGAGTCCGGGGTTCGGAGCCTGGACTCTCTCTGGATCTGCCTTGACTTGTCCGAGGCCTGCTTTGACCTGTCCGAGACTTGCCCCGACTTCCGCGTTGTGTTCGCCGAGTAAAGGAGCGGCACGACGAATCTTCCACCAGGACTCGTGCAGTTGATAGGGAGAGCCGAGGTGAGTGAGCGTGCCTGCGCGCGGATGGGAGACGTCCACGAAAAAGTGGCGCGCCCGGAGCTGGTCCTGTTTGGCGAGGTCGGCCATCGTACACACGGGCGCAAAGCAGATACGTCGTTCCTGTCCGGCGCGAAAGAGATCTTCGACCTTCCACCTTTTGATCCAGGCGCGCAGGTAGGGGTTCAGTACGTCTGCATGCCGACCGCGAGTAAAAGGGTCTTTGCAGATCTCCTGGTGCGCCCATTCCGGATTACCCATCAGTTCGACCAACCGCTGCCATTGATCCTGTTCCGCCGTCAGGAGCAGAATCAAGCCATCCTGACATTCATAAATGCCCAGTGGCGCCACTATCTTTTTACCCAACCGTGAGGCGACTTTACCGGGGTAGGTGTAGAGGAAGATACTCAGCTCAACGAAGGAGGCGACCCAGGCTTGGGAGGACAGGTCGATGTGCTCCCCCTCCCCCGTTGCCAAGGTACGAAAGTAGGCAGCCATCGCCGTCATGGCCGCCGCTAACCCGGCCTGAAAGTCACACTGCTGACCAAACGCCTTCAGCGGGGGGAGGTCCGGCCGGTCGGACCCACCGGGACTCAGCCATGCCCAGCCCCCACCGTGCGCCAGGGTGAGTTCATACGCCTTGTAATCCTTGTGCGGTCCAGTCAAGCCAAACGGGGTGATCGAGCACATCACCAACTGCGGGTTGATCTCCCGAAACCTATTATAGTCAATCCCTAGCCCAGCCATCTGCGCGGGCGGGTAGTTGTGGACGAGGATATCCGCCCAGGCAATCAAGCGACCGACTTGCTCTCTGGCTTGCGCTTGGGTGAAGTCGAGAGTCACGCCTTGTTTGTTGGTGTTCAGATAGAGAAAAAGTCCGCTCTTTTCTAGATCAGGAACAGCGCTAGGG
>CAZAYE010000613.1:0-2153 GCA_964489255.1 uncultured Enterobacteriaceae bacterium | reverse complement strand
ACGCCGCCAGGGAAGGGACCGCGCTGGCGGGCACGGTCGCCTCCCGGTTCTTCTACTTTGATCACCTCAGCGCCGAGATCGGCTATGAGCTTGGTCGCATACGCCGCCGACACCATCTGCCCCAGTTCCAACACTTTCACTCCTTCGAGCCCTTGCATGCCGTCGCTCTCCTTTTGATGAAATTCACGCGACCATCGCCCGAGAGGACCGAACGTTTCTTGCATCCACTCGTTCGTATCGCTATTGGTGGTCTCCCATCATCAGATGAGGCGCTCCATCTTTGCGCCTTCTCAAACTCCGAATGCCCGCTCAATGAACCAGAAGAGGCCCAGCGAGCAGAGGGCGGCCGAAGCGGCATTACCTGCCAAGCGATAGTCCGCCGCGGGAAATTGCCGGACAACCAACATCCTCATGCCCCACAGGGTGGCGACGATTCCTAACTGGCCAATCTCCACGCCGAGGTTGAAGCCGAGCAGCGCCGGCACGAGTCGGTCAGTGGGAAGACCGATCTCCATCAAGATGCTGGCGAAGCCGAAACCGTGAATCAGCCCAAAAAGGACAGTGAGTATCGGTCGTAAGCTTGCCGCCCGCTCCTGGGTGCCCGAGAGCGGCAGGTAACAGATGGTAAAAAACGCTAAGCCCACCAGCGTCATTACTGGGAGACCGATCTCGCCAACGATCCTGAGCAGTACCAGTGTGGCAAGTGCCACACCGGCACTGACCGTGATCTCCCTGCTCGCTCTGGCCGTCACTCCCACGTTTTCGGCAGCGACTAACGCAATGGTAAAACCGATCAGGGACTCGATAACCGGCACGTTGGGGGTGACCACGCCCAGCACGGCAAGGCTCAGCGTCATGCTATGGCCGAAGGTGAAGCCCGTCACCATGAAAACCACTTCGCGGACACGGCGGCAGAGCAACAACAGGGCGAGCAGAAAAGCAATATGATCAGCACCAATCAGGATATGCTCAATCCCCAGCAGCACGTAGGCGATAAACGACGTGCCTCGGGATTCAGCTCTCGCTTGTCGGTCTGTCGAGATCACCCAGTGACGTTCAGTGTTGGTGAACAAGTACTCAACTGGTCGGCCGTCGCCAACGCGAATGCGGGCGTAATGGAGGTGAGAAGGGGCTACGTCAAAAAAGGCCTCGTTCGAAATCTCGACAGGCCCCCCGGTCGGACAGACGAACCGCCGCTCCGCCCGCAGATAACCTCCGCGGGCGGCACGTGCCTGCGGGTCAGTGGCAGGAGGACACCTCTCACCGGCCGCGCGCACGGCAATCCGGGAAGCGAGGTGTTTCACAAGCAGTTCACTGAGATCGACACTATCGATTTCCATCAACCCGAGGCGCGTCGCTTCGAGCGACTGCACACTAAAGCTCAGCCGCACCTGTTGGTCTTGGATGTGCCACGAGGAGAACGACTGACTACGCGTGTGCGCTGTAACTGGTTCAGCGCTCAAAAGCGCAGTAGCAAGAATGAGGAGTCCAGCCCACCAACGCCAACTCAGGGGATTGAACTTGCCTCGCGGATATAAGTTCCCTCTCCCCTTGCGGGAGAGGGACAGGGTGAGGGGGCCGTTGGCAGCAAGGACGTTCAATTGGACGCCCCTACGAACCCCTGTCACCGGGACACCTCCGGCGCAAGAGCAATCTTCGCCTCATCCCGCAACCACTGGAGGTATTCGCGTAGAGCGTTGTCGCGAGCGTGTTGCAGGTAGGTCTTTTCAACTTGTTCGCGGATCTCTGCAAATGCCGGAGGTCGCACCGTTTTCTCCTGGGCTGTAACCTGGACGTTGGTCTCCGCAACGGGGACCCCGAACAGCGAGGGGTTTTCCTCGTAGAAGGCACGGAGTTTCTCTTCAGAAGGCTGCTCGCTGGCGCTCTCCGCCACGATGGCCGCAAGCATCGCCTGGGTGATGGTCTTGCGAACCGTGCGGTCAGAGTCAACCAGTCCGATCTCGATGCCACGCTGAATGAGCAATTCTTCCTCAATCAGACGATTCAGTACATGGGCTTGATCCTTGTCAGTCAGCTCTGTGCGTTTGTCCCCTGCGAGTAAGGCAACGGCACCGACATATTCTTCTTTTCCGATCGATTTGCCATTGACCAAGGCAACAACATCGTCCGGTAGGGGGCCGGAGTCAGAACTG
>CAZAYE010000612.1:0-3258 GCA_964489255.1 uncultured Enterobacteriaceae bacterium | reverse complement strand
GCGCTGTAGCCACCACGTTGGCGGTGCGCGGTTTCGCAGTGAGGAAGGCGATCTCACCGAAGCTATCACCGGCGCCGAGGATCGTTAGAGGATGATCAGGTGACTCGTCCACCGTCACCTCCGCAATGCCCGACAGGAGCACGAACACGGCGTCGCCCGGTTCGCCCTGCCTCACGATGCGATCGCCCGGCCCCGCCTGAATGAGTGTGGCCTTCGCGAGGAACTGTTCGGCTTCCGCCCGGTCGAGTCCGTACAGCAGCCCCAGGCTGTGCAATGGGTCGGTCGCGACACGGTCGCACAGCAGGTCGAAGAACACCCCCTCCGGGAGGAAGGGCGCGCTCTCGAGGTCCAGATACTCGGGGTAGGTGCGCTCGAACCACGCCCGTGCCTCGGGGTCATCGGGATAGCGCGAAGCGACTCGCGAAAGTGGCGAGCGGACCTGCTCGAATCGTTTCCGGTCCCGCACCAGCATAAGGATCAAAATCTTGAACCCATAAGCCGTGTCGTTGTACGCCTGCGTGTAGCGCCGGTAGCCCATGTGCTCGTAGAAGGGTAACAGGTGCGGGCTACAATCCCCGTAATTCAGACGGACATTGCCGCGAGCCTTCGCGTCCTCGTATGCAGACTCCATCAGCCGGAGGATTGCCGTGCCGTGGCGGAGCCGTGGATGGAGTATGAACCGGCTGGTCGTACAGATAGCGGACCGGTCTAGTGCAGCGATCGCGGGCTCCATCGCGAATTTCTCGATGAGAGGTGTGGGATCGGGCACATCGTCAAGGAAGGTCACCCGTAGTGATCCCACGACCTCCCCGTCATCAAGGAGGGCATGGGAGACACTCACGTCGTCGAGCGGGTCCCACAGCCTCTTTCGCGCGTGATCAGCCGCAGGCGGCGAAAGACCTAATTCTTCGACGTAGACGCGATAGCGAAATCCGAAGATCTTCTCCTGCTCCGCCTCTGACCGCGCCTGCGCGACGGTTAATCCCACCGCAGTCGCTCCTCGCCGATTTCCCGGAACATTCGCACGTAAAGATCAGCCACCACATCGGCCACGTGGTAGACCTCTGTGAGGTCCTCGTTCCGCCGTACGTAGTTCTGAATTTGCTGCGTCAGGTCCTTCGTGTGATCTGTATCACTGAGGCCGTGGCGCGCTACGAAGCGCAGACCCCTACCGGAGAGCCCGAGCACCTCTTTGAGCCGCTTCGCAACAAGAGTCCCAAGGTCATTTCCCACCGCCTCAAGCACGTACATCCACCCGAACAGGCCCACGGGGTTCGCGTAACCCGCTACGTAGTGGATGTAGCCGATCATGGCCGCGCAGGACGGAACCGGCCGCGCCGCCCGGACCTCCGCCTCACTCACGTTCAGGTCGCGCAAGTCCTCAAATGCCCACTTGTCATGCCCCTGCTCCTCGTCGGCGTGGTGCAGCAGGTATGTCGCAAGTTCCGGGTGCGTGTCCATGCAACGCGCCGCGGCAATGGCCATGACCTTCGGGCTGTATTGCGCGTAGTTGTAGGCGTTGATGAGGTAGCGGACGTACGCGTTCGGATCGGGGGTCCCTGCAAAGAGAGCCTTGACGACCCTGGTGTCGATCAATTCCGAGAAGACTCGCTTACGAACCTCGATTAGATGTTCCATGCCGCGTCCTCCCTGGAACCCAGCGATCCTACTTTGAGACCTGAAAAAAGTCAATTAAACTCCCGCGAGGACATCACACACCAGTTTTAAATTTTTCCTTCAATGATCAGGATAGGACCCCCAGGCATATCCTTCTCCTATAGAGCGCTGCGAGACTTCCCTGACCGTTCCCGCACACTCAAAGCGCTTAACTCTCTGAGCAACTCTTCCTTGTGGACTGGCTTGACCAAATACTGGGCGGCGCCTAACGCGAACCCTTTGCCTTTTTGATCGACAATCGAGGTGATGATGACCGGCACATCCTTGGCAGCAGGATCGGCTTTCAGCTGGGTGAGAAAAGCCCAGCCATCCACTTTCGGCAGTAACACGTCGAGAATGACCGCACCTGGGTGCAGTTGCTTCACTTTTTCTAGACCCTCTGTGCCATCACGAGCAAGAGCGACAGTATAGCCGGCCTCGGTCAGGTAGAGACGCAGCAGTTCTGCGGCTTTCGCATCGTCTTCGATGACCAATACTAACGGGCCTGCGGAGGCTGCTTCTGTCACTCGCTCCGCAGCCTTTTCCTCTTGCACATAAGGCGTGTGGTCCACCACGCCGGCGATGGGCAGGGTAAAGGTAAAGGTGCTTCCACGCCCCAGGGTACTGTCCACCCAAATCGCTCCCCCATGCAGCTCTACGAACCTTTTAGTCAACGCTAGACCCAAGCCGGTCCCCTCCGGTTTGTCCGTCACCCCCTTTCCGACTTGTTGAAACTCTTCAAAGATCCGCTGCTGGTCTTCCACAGCAATACCGATCCCCGTGTCCCACACAGCGACTTGCACCGCGCCATTGGTCTTTTTGGCAGTAATGCCTACCTTGCCCTTGTCCGGCGTAAACTTCACGGCATTGGAGAGCAGATTGAAGAGGATCTGTTTCACTTTGCGCTCATCCCCGATGAAGGTGTCGATGTCGTCAGCGATATCCAGTGAGAGCGTGATGCCGTGCGCGAGGGCACGCTCCTTGACCATTACCAGACTGCCCTCAAGAAGTTCTCGGAGGTTGAAGACACTGGGCTCCAGCTCCATCTTCCCAGCCTCAACCTTGGAGAGATCAAGGATGTCGTTGATGAGTGAGAGGAGGTGGCGACCGGAAGAGAGGATGTCTTGTAGATATTCTTCCTGTTTGTCGTTCAGCTCACCAAACATCTCCTCCAGGAGCACCTCGGAAAAGCCGATGATGGCGTTGAGCGGGGTGCGCAGCTCATGCGACATGCTCGCCAGGAACTCGGATTTGTGGCGGTTAGCGGTGTCGAGCTGCTGATAGAGTCGCCCTAGTTCCTCGTTCATGCGGTTCAGGTTGGCCGCCAGGGCTCCGAGCTCATCCTGGTTCGGGACTTCAACTCGCTGGGAGAAATCGCCCGCGGCGATCTGCCGAAGTCGTACATCCATCTGCTGGACCGGCCCAATAAGTGACCATGAGATCGCGTAGCCGAGGACCAGCGCCAGCCCAATGCTTCCGACCGCGAATCCGATGATCACCCAGCGGGCAGTTTCGTACGCGTCATGGCTCACCTCGACGCGCGCCACCATATCAGCTTCGGCCTTGTTCACGAGCTCGTTGGTGAGGCGCTCGAGACGGTCC
>CAZAYE010000611.1:0-3261 GCA_964489255.1 uncultured Enterobacteriaceae bacterium | reverse complement strand
TCGAGTTGCGAGTTTAAAGTTTCGAGTTACAACCCGACGCCTCAAAACTCGAAACTCGAAACTCGAGACTTTCAATCTGGCTGACTGCCGAGCGCTGAGGGCTGACTGTTTTCTTTGACCTTCTTCCGCGTTCCCTCTAGATATTCACGACACGCTTTTTCTTTGAAGGTGATTGCCCGCTCCCACTCATCGAGGTCATAACAATCACGCTCGGCCACGCAGCGAATCTCGCTCACAGTCCGTTCGTCCAACCCTAAACGCTCAGCGATCTCCTTGTCCGACAAGCCGCGCCTGCGGTTAGGCAGGTCAATTTTGATGTTACGCTGAAAAGAATTGCTGAGCCGTAAAACCTCGTCCTTGTACTGGCGGTAAATTACGGGATCAAGAGTAAACACACCCATATCCTGTTCCCCCAGACGCTAGACCCTAGACGCTAGACCCTAGACCCTAGACTCATTTCTTAATGACCTTCCCAACCGGACACACGCGCATGCACTCGAAGCACTGTCCCTGGCTCTGTGCCGAGAAGGTAATGGACCACAACGCGCTCGTGAAAAAATTGCCATACAGCAGCATCTTGCGTTTCTCCCGATCGGATTCGTTCATCGCTTCTTCCAGAACCTTCTGAAAGCCAGGAATCCAGTGGGTGTAGACGCGAGTATGGCAGCGGTCGCGGTTGTAAGAAGTCTCGACGACCTTGCCGTTCTCAATCCTGCCGTCCAAACACCCCCCGTTTTTGGCAGGACAGATACTTAAGCACGGAGTCGTTCCCTCGCGTTCCCACATCTCTCGACAACTCGGAGCTGGGCACACAGGCTCGCTCAAGCGGCCATCGGCCTGGAGCGGTAAGGTCGTGATCACTGCGGCATAGTAGAGAAACCCATAGACAGGATGGAGTATTGGCCCCGCTAAACTACGAGTTCCGAGCCCTGCCAGCTCGGCGGCCAACATGAGGCTGAGGAACGGTTGATTACCTTTGCGGGTGCCAGGCGGAACAAATAGCGCGTAGTAACCGTAGCGGCTCTCGATCTCTTGGGCGATCTTGCGGGCCACCGAGTTGATGCGATCCGCCGTGCTGGTGGTCGTCATGGTATCAACCGAAGGGCTGACCCACTCCCCAGCTCGCGGTTGTGCACCGCCTACGACAATAACACTCCGAGCATTTGGCAGGAGGTCGCGTGGCCGGAAGCCTTCGGGTGTCCCATCATCAAAGGCGACGGCGTCAGCGATGCCACAGACCTGCGCACCAAAGTGCACCGCGCCGCGTTTGATCTCGTCTTCGCGAGAAAGAGTTTGCTTGGACGTTTCCATAATACAATTCCGACTCGTACCGTGTGGTCGTAGGGGCACGGCATGCCGTGCCCCTACAGAACCATACAGCTGCTGAGGGGTCGCCTGACAACTGATCCCACAAGTCACATCTTCGCCCTATGCCTCATCCCCACCGGACACACACGAATGCACTCAAAACATTGCGCAATGCTTTCCTTGTAATACGCCAGCGCCTCGATACTGCGGGTGAAGAAATCCGAATAGATGAGCGTCTTGCGTCTTTCTGGATCTTCCTCGTTGACGATCTCCAGCAACATTTTCTGAAAGGATCCGGCCCCGTAGGTTTGCGCGCGGGCGTGGCAACGTTCACGATCATAAAAGTTCTCAACGATTTTTCCGTTTTCAATCTTACCGTCGAGACATCCCCCTTGCGAAGCTGGGCAGGCGCTCAGGCACGGAGTTGTGCCGTAACGTTCCCACATTTTCACGCAACTCGGAGCTGGGCACACGTCTTTTTCCAAGCGGTGATCCGGCGGCAGTGGCATCGTGGTGATGAGTGCCGCGTAGTACAGCATGCCATATTCAGGATGCAGAATAATATTGGCAGCCAGACTCCGCGTGCCCAGGCCGGCCAGGACGGCTGCTAGCATCATGCTCATCGGTGGTGTGTGACCACTGACTTCACGCGCTGGCGCTTGAATCGCGTAATAGCCGTATTCGCGCTCAATCAGGTCAGCCATGACATGCACCGCAACATTCTCGCGTAGGTCGTAACCGATGTTCTCGATCACATCATGATCGGCAGAGTGCCACGCACCGGCGGTGGGACCATCACCCCCGGCGACGATCACGCTCTTGGCTCCGGGCAGGAAATCCTCTGGCCGGTGCCCCTGTGGCACATAGCTGTTGAAGGCGTCTGCCGCTGTGATGCCTACAACTTTTGCTCCAGCTTTGAGGCCAACTTCTTTGATGTGTTGCGCGACGTTGGTGAGATCGATTTCAGAGTCTGTCATGTCCATCATTCCTTACGCACCGGATATAGGTCCCCTCTCCCCTCGTGGGAGAGGGACAGGGTGAGGGGGCGCACGGCAATAGCACTGCCAGATAAACCCTCACCTCAGCCCTCTCCCGCTAACGCGGGAGAGGGAGAAAACTCGTGCGGCTCTACTTCTCCCTAAACTTCACCTTCTGCAATCCAGAGATCCTCTCATCGGTCCAACGCATCGCTTTGTATTCGAAGCGCTCAATCTGATCGGCTGCAACCTCGCGGACGTCCATCGCGACTCCGGTCCGTTCACGCAGTTGCCCAGGCAGCTTCACCAGAATTTCCTTGCGGCGCGCTGCATTGGTTCCAGCCTTGAAAGCGACTTTGAGGTCAACTTCTTCTCGTCCTGCACGCTGATCGACGTAGACACGGGCATTGTACTCGTCTACTTCGGGATAACTGAACAACACTGCATCGGTCGCATCAGGCCAAATGTTTACCCCTTTGACCTTAATCATATCATCGTACCGCGCGATCGTTCCTGCTTCCAAGCACGGTCCCGTGCGCCCACAAGGGCAATACTCAGGCGGGAGTAGTCGGACGCGGTCTCCGTGGCGAAACCGCACCAAAGGTGTGGCAACTCGGTTGAAGGTCGTCACAACCACATCGCCTTCCTCGCCAAAGGCCACAGGCGCACCGGTCTTCGGGTTGATCACTTCGAGCAGCGCCCATTGATCGATAAAATGAAAACACCCGCGTTTGCCATGGCGCACCACCCCTTCTTCACAGGTCGCCCCAAACATCGTGCCGATCTGCGTAGTGCCATACACATCATACAGCGGCGCGCCCCAAAACTCCTGCATGCGCTCGGCCCACTCAATCGGATAGCTGCCGGTCGAGATGAACACGCCTTTCAGGCGGCGGAGGTCTCTCCGCGGGAGAAAATTCATCTCTTCACACAAGGCAGAGAGGCGCGTCAGATACACTGGCGTAACCCAGAGGTA
>CAZAYE010000610.1:0-3266 GCA_964489255.1 uncultured Enterobacteriaceae bacterium | reverse complement strand
GTTCTATCTTTCCCTAGAGGACGATTTGCTGCGTATTTTTGGGGCTGAACGGATCCAGAAGATCATGGATCGCCTCGGGATGGAGGAGGGGGAGCCGATTGAGCACGGTTTAGTCACCCGCGCGATTGAGAATGCCCAAAAGCGGGTTGAGTCGCACAACTTCGATATCCGTAAACATCTGCTGGAATACGACGACGTCATGAATAAACAACGCGAGGTGATCTACCAGCGGCGTCGCGGGTTCCTGGCGGGGGAAAACTTGAAAGATGAAGTCTTGGCGATGATTGAAGAACTGGCTGAAGAGACGGTTGCGGCCTATGCGAACAAGGACGTCTTTCCCGAAGAATGGGACTGGAAAGGCTTAGATGACGCGCTCTTTCGCCAATTCAACTTCCGCCTGCATCTGAGTGAGGACGAGTGCAAAGACTACACCCCGGCAACCTTGGCTGACTTGGTGCGCGAGCGGGCCCTGGGGGTCTACGAGGAAAGAGAACGCACCTTTACTCCACCCGTGCTCCGTTATCTGGAAAAAGTGATCTTGCTCCAGACCATGGACTCCCTGTGGAAGGATCACCTCCTAGCGATGGATCACCTGAAGGAAGGCATTGGTTTGCGGGGGTACGGGCAAAAGAACCCGCTCCAGGAGTATCAAAAAGAAGCATTTGCGATGTTTGAAGAACTCTCGCAACGCATGCAAGACGATGTGGTCGAGAAGCTCTTCACCGTACAGATTGCTCGCCAAGAGGATGCGCAGCGTATTGAGCAGCCGCGCCGCACTCCCCAACGGCAGGTATTCATGAGTCACGGTGGGGCTGCACAGCAGGCACAGCCTAAGCAGATCAGACGTGAGGAGCCGAAAATTGGACGCAACGATCCCTGTCCGTGTGGGAGCGGTAAGAAGTATAAAAAATGTCATGGAGCGTGAGGCAGGAATGAGCAATGAGTCATGAGGACTGAATCAGAAAAGGATGAGGAGGGGTGATGCGGGTCAAGGTGGAGAGGCGGCCCATAGTCGTTCCAGGTTTTCGCTTTGCCGGCGTGGCGTGTGGGATCAAACCAAGCGGGAAAAAGGATCTCGCGCTCATTGTTTCCGAGGTGCCAGCCACGGCGGTTGCGGCTTTTACGACGAATAAGCTGCCGGGTGCCCCTGTGCTCATTGGTCGGGAACGGGTCAGAGCAGGACGTCTCCAGGCAGTTGTGGTCAACAGTGGAATCGCTAATGTTGCGACTGGACAGGTCGGGCTGCGCTTGGCGCTTGACGCTTGTGCTTTAGTCGGACAAACCTTGGGAATCGACGAGAAGCTGGTCTTACCGTCCTCAACCGGCAAGATTGGCGTGCTGCCACCATGGGATAAGATGCAGCCTGGTATTCAAGCTGCCTGTGCTACCCTTGCTCCCCACAAATTCTGGGACGCCTTGGCAGGGATCATGACGACTGATGCCTTCCCTAAGGCGATGATTCGGCAGGTCACTGTTAGTGGGAAAGTAGTGACCGTTGCCGGCATGGCCAAAGGGGCTGGCATGATCAACCCGCAGATGGCGACGATGCTGTGTTATGTCCTGACCGATGCGCGGGTTGAGCTGGCTGCCCTCCGACGGGTCCTCGATCGCACGCTGGCCGACTCGTTCAACGCCATTTCCGTAGACGGAGATACCAGTACAAGCGACACGGTGGTCCTGCTGGCGAATGGTATAGCGGGTAACCGTGAGGTTCGAGCCGGGGGCAAGGATTACAAAGCCTTCGTGGGAGCAGTAGGGGAGGTTTTGCGCGAATTATCACGCCTGGTGGTAAAAGATGGGGAAGGAGCGACCCGCGTGGTGGACATCTTCGTGCGAGGCGCAAAAAATCCGGCTGATGCACAAAAAGTCGCCCGCGCGGTGGCATCCTCACCACTGGTAAAGACTGCTTTCTTTGGTGGGGATCCGAACTGGGGACGGATTGTTTGTGCTGTGGGATATGCAGGGGCTGCGGTCACTCTGGACAAATTAGACATCGCCATCGGTGAGGTGCCGATCGGTCGTAACGGAATCAGTACTGGTCCGGAAAATGAGCAGCAGGCTGCGGCGGTGATGCGGCAGCCGGAGTTCTCAGTGACAATCGATCTTCACCTGGGTCGAGGCGCTGCCCATGTCGTAACGTCCGATCTCTCGGTAGGGTACGTGCGGTTTAACTCTGCGTACTCAACTTAACAGTACAGGGACTCCGTCCGCGTCTCCTCTTAGTGGCAAAGCGCATGATTGTTGCCAAAAGTTCTACCGTCCTTTTGGCAACCCTAACACTCGCTCGGCGATGATGTTACGCTGGATTTCTGAGGTGCCGCCTTCGATCGAATTGGCACGCGAACGCAAGAAACCGTACTGCCAGTATCCTCCGTCCGGAGTTTGCGCTTCAGTCTGATACAGCTGGCCGTCGGCACCTTGGATGTCCACTGCGAGTTCCTGCATGCGCTGATTCGTTTCTGCCCATTGGAGCTTGGGGATTGAGCCCTCAGGTCCGGGGGGATTCCCGCGCAGAAGCCGAGTCAGAGCGCGGTAGTTGTTGAGTTTCAGCAGCTCGCACTCGATATAGGCCTGCGCCATTTTCTGACGGATCTGAGGATCAGCAGTGACAGGCTCGCCGTAGCGTCGGCTTTGCCGCACCTTCTCCAGCAGATCGTCGTAGTGACGTTTCTGCGCAAAGGTGAAGTAAAACCCGAGACCTTGCCGTTCAAACATCAGCGAAGTAATGATAATCCGCCAGCCTTGATCTTTTTCGCCCAACAAATTCGCTTTGGGAACTTTCACCTCTTCGAAGAAGACCTCGTTGAATTCGCTGTCGCCCGTCATCGTGCGCAACGGTTTGACGGTGA
The DNA here is from genome assembly GCA_964489255.1 of uncultured Enterobacteriaceae bacterium. Lineage (GTDB taxonomy): Bacteria > Desulfobacterota > Binatia > Bin18 > Bin18 > CAZAYE01. The sequence goes on along the minus strand of CAZAYE010000610.1, from coordinate 417 downwards.
GGCCAGGGCTTTGCATGTCCACCAGCAAGCAAGAGATGCCTTGGTGTTTGGGGACATCTGGATTGGTACGGACGAGCAACTGGCACCAGTCAGCGTAGCGGGCCAGGCTGGTCCACACCTTTTGCCCGGTGACGACGAAATAATCACCATGATCGACTGCACGGGTACGTAAGGAACCGAGATCGGATCCGGAGTTCGGTTCCGAGAATCCTTGGCACCAAATCTCTTCGCCGCTGAGAATCTTGGGGAGGTGAGCTTTTTTCTGTTCTTCGGTGCCGTGGACGATAAGAGTGGGGCCGACAATCTCAAGCCCCAGGACATTCATCAGGCCCGGCGCTTTGTGAACGGCCATTTCTTGATCAAAAATCATACCTGTCTCTTATACACATCTCCGAGCCCACGAGACTAGGCATGATC
>CAZAYE010000609.1:0-3269 GCA_964489255.1 uncultured Enterobacteriaceae bacterium | reverse complement strand
TGGCTATGCAGATCTGGGGTTCGTGCTGAGCTTTGCGGGGCGACCGGAGGAAGCCATTGGGTTGGTGGAGAAGGCAATACGCCTCGACCCCCTTATACCGAATCTCGCGTAGTTATGGATCTTAGGCCAAGCCTATCACTTGACGGGGCGGTATGAGGAGGCAATTGCCACCTTGCAGAGAGCCCTTGCCCACAACCCCAATTTTCTACTCGCCCACTTGCAACTGGCTGCTGCCTACAGTGAATTAGGCCGGGAGGAAGAGGCTCGGGCGGAGGCGGCAGAAGTCCTGCGGATCAATCCCAATTTCTCTCTGGAGGGTACAAGGCAAAGAGTCCCCTTTAAAGATCCAGCGCAAGTAGAGCGCTATCTTGCTGCCCTGCGCCAGGCGGGGCTGAAATGAGAAAAGCGGTCAGCGATTAGCTATCAGCGATCAGCCAAGAGAGAACTGAGCACCGAGGACTGAGGGATGGATGAGGCGCAGCGGAATCTGAGATGAAAGACACAGACGCGAGACAGAGATTTAATACGGATTCCACATGATCTTTAGCCATTGTCTGCAGGTGCTTCGACTCCGCCGCTCGCGCGGCGACGCTCAGCACGAACGGCTTTTGTCAGTCTGTGCGCGCCGCTCCCGTTCGCCCTGAGCGTAGCGCGGCGCAGTCGAAGGGCTCCATCCAGGCTACTCCTCTGAAGCAAGGCGATGTGGTCGAGTTGGAAATCGAGAAGATTGGCGTGCTGCGGAATCGCGTGGTGCGGCGCTGAGCCGGGGGCTGCTCAGCGCCTCTTTCTGGCTGATAGCTGGCCGCGGAAAGCTTATTGTGCCGCATTCGACCGCAACACTCGTCCAGGCAGCGAGCCATGCGGCTCACCCTGAGAGAGCAAGATTTTCCCATTGACGATCGTATAGGCGATACCGCTCGCTTTCTCGATGTAACGCAAACCGCCGCCCGGAAAATCATGCACCGGCTCCTGCTTGCCACAGTTGACTGTGGCCGGATCGAACACCACCAAATCAGCGATCATTCCTGCTGCGACTGTCCCACGCAATGGGACGCCAAAAATCTGAGCTGGAACTGACGTGAGGCGCCGGATCGCCTCTTCAAGGGTCAGCATGTGCTTGTCTCGTACCACGGTTCCCAGTAGATAGGTCGAATAGCCAGCCTCACAACGCATGTCCGCATGTGCCCCGCCGTCAGATAAGCCGATAAGCGTATGCGGGTGGGTCAACATGTCTTTGTTCACCTGGCCGAACTCATACAGGAACTGCATGTCGAGGTTGTCTTCCAGCGCCAAGTCAAAGAACAGATCCAGAGGGTCTTTCCCACGCTGCTGCCCCAAAGTTGCGAGATCTTTATCCAGGAATTCTCGCAGTTCCGGCTTCTCTACAGTAAAGACACTCATATTGTTCCACTGGCCGGTGAACAAGCGCGGTTGGCGCATTTCCTCACGGAAAGCGGCGCGAAATTCCGGGCTGGCGTAAAGGCGGCGTTGTTCTGCCAACGGACGGTCGAACACTACCTTCCAGCAATCAAAATTCCCGAAGATGAACGGTCGCTGGAGGCTGAAACGCGCACTCTTGTAGTGGCAAGGAACCTGACCTAAGGGGAGATACCCGCGGTCGAACAGCGGAATGACTCGATTGAGAGCCCCCTTCCAGGCGTCAGGCGGGGCCTCGGGCTTCTGGAGCAATCCCAGCCACGTGACTGGCCGCTCGCTCTGCATCAGCAAAAAGGTCAGTAAGTCGTACTCTTCGTCCGACAACACGCCCGGACTGCGAGTCAGAGCGATCTCGATACAGCCGCGTCCCAGCTCCTTGAGCACGCCTGCGAGAGTTCCCAGCTCTTCACGACTGGCAAGGCGACACGGTAAGGGCCGTCCCTGGAAGCCAAGGTGTTGAGGCAGAACAGTTGTCGAAAAACCAAATGCACCGTCTGCCATGGCCGCGTGAAACAGCGCGCGGAGTTGCTGTAGTTCCTGCCCGGTAGCTGCCCGCTCTTTGCTCTCCGAACCAAGGACATACTGCCGCAACGGCGAAAGCGGCACCATGAGTCCGACGTTTACTCCCAAACCGTTGGAGCCGATAGTTTCAAGATACTCCCCAACAGTCTCCCAGGACCAGCGCACGCCGCGCTGCAGCACATCGAGTGACATTCCCTCGACATTTACCAGATCGCCAACCAGAGTTTCGCGATCCTCAGGTTTACAGGGAGCGAGTCCGACCCCACAGTTTCCCATGATAATTGAGGTGATGCCATGCCACGAGGAGCAGGTCACCAGGGGGTCCCATAAGACTTGCGCGTCGTAATGAGTGTGATGATCAATGAATCCTGGGCAGATCACGAGGCCACGCGCATCGATGACGGTCTTCGCTTCGCGCGGTGCAATCTGCGGCTCAACTGCAACAATACGGTCTCCGAGTACAGTAACGTCAGCCGCAAATCCGGGCTGACCGGTGCCGTCGATTACTGTTCCTCCGCTAATCAACAGGTCATAGGCCATTGGGTTTCCTCCTTTTACATTCGTGGCCGTCTCTTGATCAGATAGGCGTGCATGCCTTCCAACACGACCTCGCCTCTTTGATTCTTCACGCGGGTCGTAATCCTGAGCAAGCCAGTGTCGGTCTTGGGTACGAGTTCGGTCACTTCCAGTTCCGGGGTAATGGTATCACCGATCAGTACCGGCTTGAGGAAACGAGAGGCCTGTTCAACAAAAGCGACGATCGAACCTTCCAACAGCGGCGACAAAGTTGAGGCTCCCACTGCAGTCATGGCAGTGACGAGCAGCCCGTGAGCCACTCGTTTCCCGAAGCGGGTGGTCTTGGCGTATTCATCGTCGTAGTGAAGGGGGTGATTGTCGCCTGTCATCCCAGCGAAGAACAGGAAGTGAGCATCGGTCATGGTTTTGGCCGGGCTGTGGAATTTTTCGCCGAGGTGGAAGTCCTCGAAGTATTTGGTTGTGGCTATCATAGCGTATCTCCCCTCACCCTGACCCTCTCCCCAGAGGGGAGAGGGAACCCCCAAAATTGCACTTACAATTTCTCCCTCTGCCGCTTTACGGGAGAGGGCTGGGGTGAGGGTCTATTTCTTCTCGTCTAACACGGCGACCGCATCGATCTCGATTAGTGCATCTGGCCGCAGCAACTCTTTCACGACGATACCGGTGGCAGCGGGGAAGCCGTGGCGAAAATATTCTCGCCGCACCGCTGCCGTGCCGCGGTAGCCTTCAGTGGTAATGATATAGTCTACCGTCTTCACGATGTCATCAAAGCT
>CAZAYE010000608.1:0-3270 GCA_964489255.1 uncultured Enterobacteriaceae bacterium | reverse complement strand
ATATGGGACTGCATTGCCTCCTGGTATTCTGGAGGAACAGTAAAGTGCACTCGCGCGATATCGTGCTGATCTCGCGTGTAAGCCGCTGCTTCAACCAGATGCTCCTCCAAAGGGGTCCGGCTGTGATCTGAGTAACGATGGAATGGAATGAGTCCGTTGGGCAAGTTCGCATAGTTCAAGCCGGAGGGGGTTAACAGATACGTCAGAATATCTTGATGGCGCCTTTGTACGGCCGCTTGTTCGAGATTTAAACCGTCCCGCGCCATGGCCGACCGTAAGGCATCGTAAAAGGCAAGTTGCTTGAAGTCATGAGCAAATTGCAGAAATGCCTGCTGAGCGGACGCGTGGGTGTCCTGGCTGGTTTGACTTTCTCCCTTGTTGAGGGTTCCGGTTTGATCCATGAGGGAAAGTAGGAGTTGGAACATCCGGCTTGCTGCTCCCGACGCAGGAACGAACTTCGTGATTCTTCCGGCCCGCGCTGCCTGTGCATGGATTCCAGTCAGTCTGTCCAACTCGCTGTCTGGTAACACCGTGATCCCATCTCCGACAGTGCATGGACGCTGTAGCTTGACGACGGGAAACCCCTTTTGAAATCGCTCGATATCGGCCAACACTTTCTCCACAGTGAGTCCGCGGTTCGCAATCTGTCGGAGATCTTCTTCGCCAAAAAAACCGCTCGTTGCCATAATCGTTTTCTCAAGAGGCTGGACTATCATCAGGTCAGGAAGCCGAGTCGGGATGCGCGTTGCTCGGCAGAACGATAGACCGCACGGTCGTATCGATTCCGTCGTTGTACTCCACAACTTTCACCATGAAATCTGCGACCAGGGGTTTGCCTCCAGGCGCGCACTCGAAGAAGAGTTTATAGACCCCAGGAGCGGGAAAAATATGATGAACTGGCAAGTCGGGTCCCCTGTACACCTGCTTGGCTGGGCCGCGCATCAGTTGCACCATCGTCTGTGCCATATGATTGGGATCGCTGGTATGAGCACGCATCATTGCCATCATGGCTGCCATTTCTGGGGTGTAGGTGTGTTGGTGACCGAAGTGCTCACCATCAAGGCGCCAGGCGGCTAGGTGAACCTCGGTTCCCAGATAGAGACCAAGGTCGGTGGCCGGAGCCCCGTCGCGAGTCAGATGGCAAACCAGTTCAGTATCGTAGCCAGCTACTGGCGGGTCAGGGGAAGTCCGCAGGGATACGTGATACTGGCCGAATGATTTCTCACGGCGTAGGTCTTCTTCAACCGCATCTTGTGCCTCCCCACCACCAACGTGTAAGGCAAATTGTTTCACCCAACTTCTGTCTTTGTGGGTAAATTCGCCAGCGATGAGGTACGCCCCCGCGGCAGGAAATACGTGAGGGTAGTGGAAAGTCGCTGCAGCGAGGTCTTGGGGTGTAAGCGGGAAGAAATCCTCATGGTGTGTATGAGCAAAAGTCCTGAAATCGCGACTGACAATAAATGTGTGCAACACTCGTTCATGCAATACTTGGAGGTCACGCACCGGCTGTCGCGTCGCAGCTTCCATGACCTGATAGGTAAGAGATACCTCTTGGCCTAGCCGCGGCTGGGGTGGACGGACGGAGAGTTCCAAGCGATAGGGACCAGATGGCTGACCGATAAGGACTGTTGCCTGAGATCCCTGGCACCCTGCGATGGTGGTCACCAGGGAGAGAAGCAAGATCAGGTGCGGAGTACGGAGTGTAAAGTACAGAGGAGAAGAAAACACGATGTTCGCGCCCTGGGGTGATTTTCAAAGGAAAGCTGGGGTTGCTGTAGTCTTCTTCTGCTTCCTTAAAAAAAATAAGTTTTTGTCAGGGTTTAGCAGGTTATTGGGGTCGTTGCTTTTCTCCGCCTGTTCCTTTATAGGGGGTGGGCACCTAGGTGGACGGATGGATGCCCTGGTGGGGAGGGGGCTCGTGTACTTATTGGCGGAGGGTGAGAGCAATGTCAGTTGATCCACGGATGATTCATCTCTACAGCTATTATCGCGACGCCGAGTTACGTGGTGCAACTTTACTACTGAAACTTATCATGCGGGTAGAGGATAGTGAGACTCAAGTCAAGCTCTCCCGCCATTTGGCCGACGAAACTCGCCATGCCTGGCTTTGGACCAAACGCATTACCGACCTAGGAGCTACCCCAGTCTATATTGCTGATGGTTATCAGACTCGCATTGGTCAAGAAGTTGGCATTCCTAAAACTCTCACCGATCTGTTCGCTTTGACTGTAGTGGTGGAAGAACGCGCACAACGTCGCTATCTGGAACATGCTCGACGACCGGATATTGATCAGGAGACCCGCGAGCTTCTTCACGAGGTAACTAAGGACGAGAAGTGGCATATCGGCTGGATCAAGAACAAGCTGAAAGAAATGGCCGCCGCCAACGGGGGAGAAGAAAAAATGTTGGCGACGCTCGAACGGTACCGTGAGATTGACCGTCGAGTCATTGCGGATCTTGTGGCGAAAGAGCGCGAGGCGTTCGGATTCTCTTTTTCCGATGTGTCGGATATGAGTTCATAGGTTTCGCTCTGACTGGTAGGACACACGCGAGAGTGGCGGCTGAAGAAATCGCCTCCCCCACGGGGGGAAACACGACGCGTCCTCTCCCCGCTGCCGGGTCTCAAGGTCGGAGGAAGAAAATCATCCGCCCGGCACGAGAAAAGAAAGGGCTGTGGGCGCGGGGCGAGTATGCACTCTTTCGTGGGTTTGTCTCTTTTTTCCGCCTTCTGCCCTTTCCCCTGGCTTTTCGTGTTGGGGAAGCCATGGGAGGGTTGCTCTATCTGTGTGACTGGCCCCATCGGCGGATCGGGTTGATGAACCTGGCGCTCGCCTTTCCCCACAAAAGTGTAGCGGAGCGCCGTCAAATCCTGCGTGCAAGCTTGCTGAACCTCGGGCGGCTGGCGGCAGAGTTCTGTCATCTGCGAACGCTGACCCGAGACCTCATCAGTGAACGAGTACGTTTCGCGGACTTCGAGCAGTGGCAAGAACTGTTGACAAAAGTCCAGCACACTGGCGCGCTGATTCTGACCGGCCACTTTGGCAATTGGGAGCTCCTGGCATACGCGCATGCCTATTACGGGTTCCCAGTCCACCTCATCCATCGGAGTCTGCACAACCCCTTCATTGATGATCTAATCGTGCAGGAGAGAGAGCGGTGCGGGAACAAAGTGATCCGGAAGACCACAGCCGGCCTTGAAGTCTTCCGCGCCATCCGGCAAAAGGCGTTGGTCGTAGCTGCTGTGGACCAGAATGCTTCGGGGCGAATGGG
>CAZAYE010000607.1:0-3272 GCA_964489255.1 uncultured Enterobacteriaceae bacterium | reverse complement strand
CAGAGAACATTATCCCAGTATTCATAGTCTGGGTGTAAAAATAGGCCCCTTCTATGTGCTGGTGGGGGCACACATGCCCTGTGTTCTCGTCGAAACTGCGTTCATCACCCATCCAGTGGAAGGGAAACATCTGGTCTCGCCTGAGTACCAGGAAGCGTTGGCCGAAGGGTTGTATCTCGGTATTATCCGTTTCTTGCGTGCGGGCCTCATGGCAGAGAGTTTATGAGAGAAAACGCCGGATCCGTGGATATGCGCCCCGAGCTGCTCAACATCGAACTCCCACCGTTGCCGCCTGCGGATTTGGAGGTCGCCACTGACCCGCGTCTCAACCTGAGAGACACGAGTAAAGCGTACCATGCCCACGTGCGCGAAGCGGTGGCAAACCGCCATGCCGCCGGTGCGAGTGGGCGAGCGGTGGTTGAGTTGTACACCGCCCATATTGACCGGCTGATTGGCTACCTCTTCGAAGCAGCTACCCGACTTTACGCGCGGCGTTACACCCAACTCCACCAACGGTGCACAGTCCTGGCCCAAGGAGGATACGGACGAGGAGAACTCAACCTTTATTCTGATATCGACCTCTTATTCCTCTACCACTGGAAGATTACCCCCTATGTCGAGACCGTCCATGAGACCATTTACTACAGTCTCATGGATGCGGGATTCGAAGTGGGGCAAGCAGTGCGCACCGTACAAGGGTGTGTCCGCTTGGCCAACCAGGACTTGACGGTGAAAACGGCTCTGCTGGACAATCGCTATCTCTGCGGGGACCAGTCGCTCGCACGGGAATTTGACGCAGCCTTGGAACGCGAGATCATTGGCAAGCACACCGAGCGATTTTTCCAGGAGAAGGCGCAAGAAAGCCGCGACCGCCACCAGCAATATGGCGGATCGGTCTACCTCCTCGAACCGAACCTCAAGGAAGGGCAGGGGGGCTTGCGTGACCTGCACACCGCTGAGTGGTTGGCGAAGGTCAAATTCAAGGTGCGAGCCCTGCGCGAGCTCATTGCCAAAGGGGTGATCTCGACGCAGACACTGACCGAGGTCGAAGAAGCACGTGATTTCCTTTGGCGGGTACGGAATGGGTTACACCTCCTGGCATGTGCCGGAGAGGATCATCTGACCTTCGAGTATCAAGATCAACTCGCTCCGACCCTGGGGTTTGCCGACGTGACGAGCTTTATGCGTCATTACTACCGGCATGCCACTACGCTCTCGACCTTCTCCCAGATGGTGACCGCGCGTTGCTTGGAAAGACCGCGGTTCTACAGCTTCATCGGCCGACCTCGCGGGCGAGAGATCCGTGAAGGAGTTCGTATCTTTGATGGGACACTTCTAGTGACTAAGTCTGAGATCCTGACTGACGAGCCGCTGAACCTCGTGACCGTCTTTCATGACGCCCAGCGCCATGGCGTACGCCTGGCGAGCGATACGCAACAACTGATTCGTGGCACCCTCGCCAGTCTCTCGGCCGACGTGGCTGCCACGCCGGCGCTGCGAGACGCTTTTTTCGCCATCCTGGGTTGGAAACAGCGGGTTGCTCCAACCCTCCGACAGATGCATGCCCTCAGTGTGTTGGAATGGCTGCTGCCAGAATTCGGTCATCTTCAGTGGCGTACACAGCGTGACCTCTATCACATCTATGCCGTGGACGAGCACACGTTGCATGGAGTCGCCGAACTTGAACGATTACGAGATGGCGACTATAAGGCGGATCTGCCGTTGCTCACGCAGGTGATGCGAGAAATTGATCGGGTCGAGCTTTTATTCCTCGCTCTGCTCTTTCATGATGTTGGGAAAGGCTACGGCTATGAGCATTCTGAGCGTGGTGCCAGAATGGTGCACTCGGCTGCGGCACGCTGGCAACTCACCCCGGATGACACGCACGAATGGCACCTCCTCGTCCTGCGGCATTTGTTGATGTCTCACATTGCCCAGCGCCGCGATCTGTCGGATGATACGGTGATCGCCAATTTTGCCAGTGCTGTCGGTACCCCCGCCTTGCTCAAGAAACTCTACTTACTCACTTTCGCCGATATGAAATCCGTCGGCCCCAAGGTCTGGAATGCCTGGAAGGGTGAGTTGCTTGATGAACTGTACCGACGCACCCTGGAACGATTCGAGACTAGTGAGTCAGTTGAGGAAGAACGAGAAGCTCGAGTACAGCGTCGTAAAGCCCAGGTGAGCTATGCCTTGGGAACGACCGTCTCCCCGGCAGAGGTCACCGCCTTCTTAGAGACCATGCCGGAGAGTTATTTCCTTTCGACTCCAGAAAAGGCCGTGCCAGACCACTTCCAACTCATGCACCGGTTCACCCAGGCCAACGGAGATGAGACGAACGAGCCTTACCGGGTGTCACTGGTGCACTTTCCCGAGCGTGAGTTCAGCGAACTGACGGTCGTGACCCGCGACCGGCCAGGATTGTTTGCCATGCTGACCGGGGTGCTGGCCTCTCAGGGGTTGAACATTGCCGGCGCCCGTATCACCACGAGTCGCAATGGCATTGCCCTCGATGTATTCCGACTCTCCCATGCGGAACGACGAGAATTAGTGATGGACACTGATACCTGGACGTGGGTGTATACCCGCCTGGGAGCGGTTTTGCGTGGGGAACGCACGCTGGCAGAAATGCTCCGCGCTGCGAACCCGCCGATGTTTCCTAACAAGCGGAAGGCGCGGATTCCGACCGAGGTGACGGTCGATAACACGGATTCTCCGCATTACACAGTGATCGACATTACCGCCCCCGATCGTATGGGGTTGCTTTTCACCATCACCTATACGCTCTTTCAGCTTGGTCTCGAGATTCACCTCGCGAAGATCACAACCAACGTCGATCAGGTGCTAGATGTGTTCTATGTCACTGATCGCAGTGGGACGAAGGTAGCGAACCCAGAGGGCCTGGCCAGCGCGCTCCGAAGTCAGCTGGTGAACATAAACGTGAGCACGTGATGGCACCTCACTCATCACCAGGAAGGTTCGCCGATCCTTTAGATTGACCACGGGTGTGGCTCTTATGGTAAACCACGGTACTGCCGATTCCCTTCCCTCTGCCCGTGACACTCAAGTCGACGCCTTTCTCGCTTCCCTCACGGTAGAGAAAGGGTTAGCTGCGAACACGGTTGAAGCCTACGGACGCGATCTTGCCAGTTTTTGTCGCTATCTCGACTCACAGCAAGTGAAAGATCCATGTGCGGCCGGTTCGCGTCACGTGATTGGTTTCTTAACCACCTTAAGTGATCAAGGGCTTTCGGCGCGCAGCCAGGCCCGAG
>CAZAYE010000606.1:2584-3273 GCA_964489255.1 uncultured Enterobacteriaceae bacterium | reverse complement strand
CAACGTCTCGTCTCCCAGCCACGCGGAAGGTCTCATTCGCGGTCGCGACGAAACCGCGGTTCTCCTGGTGCTCCCAGCCGATAACCCGATGCGTTATCTCTCCCAGGCTCTCCACCAGCCGCGCCAGCCGCGCCTCAATACTTCCGTCATCAATGATCAGGATGTCTGTCTCAGAGGGAGTGTGGCAGAAAAGCGCCCATAAACACTGAACCACATCCTCGTAGGCGTTGTAGACCGGAACAGCAACTACCGGCCCCACACCGTCCTTTAACGCGTCAGCAGCCTCTTGGAGAGAAGAAACGGTTGTAATGAACACCGATCAGACCTCACATAGCAAATTCCCTACTTGCGCAAGCACGCCGCCAGTGCCTAAGCCTCACCCCTCACACTTCCTTTTGGCCGTGCCACGCAGGGCGCGGAAAAGACGACGAAGTAAAACAATACCGCCGTAGTAAAGCTTCCAGCCTGCGGAAGCACAGATGGCCTGAAGACGGGCCTCCCACTCACGGAGCTCTCTTTCGCGCACGCTGAGCGCCTCTTTGAGCTCCTGCACCCCTGCGAGCGCTTGGTGCTGCTCCTGCTGTAAGGCAGCGTTGGTGGCCCGGAGGTCAGACAGTTCTCGCGCATGTGCGTCTAGCGCTTCTCTCAGCTGCTGCTGCAGGCTGACTATCTGCTGGCGATAGTGCAAC
>CAZAYE010000606.1:0-2574 GCA_964489255.1 uncultured Enterobacteriaceae bacterium | reverse complement strand
CTGGTAGATTGCGGCGCGAACGCTCATCTCGTCCACTCTCCCCCAGGGTCTTTGCTCAGAAAGGTTGGTGCCATCACCGCGGATGCGGTACTCTACCGTACAACGGCGCAGGTGATAAAAAGGGTACTCTTGGGCTAAACGGATGAAAAAATCCCAGTCCTCTAAGAGGTTTAGATCAGGGTCCAGTCCTCCTACCCGCTCCCACCCCTCGCGACGGTGCATCAGGCAAAGGTTGTGGATGTAGTTTTGCTGCAGGAGCCAGTCAGGATCGAAGTCCTGGCTGTTCTCTACCCGCCGCTCGACCAGTTCGTAGCGCTGACTGTCCGGGTTTAACCAATACCGGGAAACGTTGGCGTCCGTATAGGCTGCACCAAAATGGTCATGCTGGGACAGAAACGAATAGAGACTCTCAAGGTGAGGGGGATAATACAGGTCGTCATCATCGAGATAGGCAACAAACTCGCCTTGGGCGGCTCTCACCCCAGCGTTCGTCGCCGCAGGACGACCCTGGCTTGGCTCTAGCCGCACCAGCGTGAAGCGCAGATTTGCATACTCCGCTAACACCGGCTCCACGTCCTGGCCCCCATCATTCACCACGATCACTTCAAAGTCGCGAAATGTCTGTCCCCTGAGGCTTTCCAGGGCCTCACGTAAAAAGCCTGGCCGGTTCTTGGTCCGAATGATCACCGACACTGCCGGTGGACGACCGGCAGCCGGACCAGGCTCCCGCAGGCCCTGCCAGCGCCAAATCAGATCCACATCTAACTGGGAGACCAGGACGCGGCGAAACGCCTCCGCCGCCGTAACCTGCGGGCCCAGGGTGAGGGCGCGAAACCGATTGAGTCCCCAGACCGCGCTCAGGTGGGCGGGGCCGGGGAGCTGACTCTCGTAGGCGTGCATCGCCTGTTCTTTGACTTCCCAGACCTGCGTCACATCTACGAGCGCGTTGGGAGGCAGCGCATATCCCACTTCATAAAAACTCACGCACAGCTCACCGGGCCACCCGCGCAGGGCGGCCCGCAAAGCCTGAGCGACCGCCCGGTGGTCAGGGTGAATTTCGAGAGGGGAGGGGACGTAGACCAGGGTGGGGCTAAAGTTCGTGATCGTTTCAGCCACCCGCGCCAGCAAAGCCCCATCAGCTTCGACCCCGCGGTCCGGATAACGCCAAAACTCCCATTCCTCAATCCCCAGACAGGCAAGCGCCCGAGGTACTTCAGCCTCACGCCGGGCGCGACACGTCTCCGGATCCTGACCCTGCTGCCAGGAGCCGAGCTCACCACTAGTGACAAATACAACCCGTACCGGGTCTCCGTGACGGCGGTGCAAGGCGAGGGAGCCCCCGCAAGCAAAAGTCTCATCATCTGGGTGAGGAGCAAAGACGAGGACACGGTGGCCGTGCAGGTCGGTGGTGTGGTAGGGGACGAGGTCTTTTTCTGTCAGCATCGGCTCATCCAAGAAGATCAAAAGACATCGTAGTCTCCCAGGGAATAGTAAAAATGCTCCCGCAGCCATCCGGCGGTAAGCCGTTGATCAAACAGCCTACACTCCAGATAATGATCGGCCTCTTCTCCACGGAAACCACCCATCTGCAAAAGCATTCCTGCCGCTTGCGGGGGGAACCACCCTTCTATTGTCCAGATCCCTGCCGCTCGGCAATGTTGTTCTGTCGCAGCTATCAGGCCGTGAGTCGTAAGGCGGTCCTGGGGTCTGAGCAAAAACTCCATCAGATACCCGCGATTGCTCTCGCATCCTAGTACGGCAAGCCCTGCAACGCTGGTGCTGAACTCCCTGGCCACAAAGATCGTGTAGTCTTTACCAGGGCGCTGACAGTAGCGCCAGGTAAGGTAGCGACAAGAGCGCTTGACTGCAAGACCGAAGGTTGCTGCCAGTTCATCCCAGAGCGCATCCCACTCCGGCGGAATCTCCCGTTCCTCCCGCACGGTGATGCCCAGCGCTCTCTCTTCTTTTCCTCTCTCTTGCACCTCCTTTTTCACCTGGTACACTCGGGCGACCGACTCATAGCCGATTTTCAGCTCCCCCAACCTCCGATGGCGTTCTCCGGGAAAGCCGTAGATAAGGGCAGCCTTGGGTAGTCCGCAAAACTCGGTGAGAAAAGCCTTGGCAGCCCTCAGGAAAAGGCCACGGCCCTGATAGTGGGGATCAGACATAGAGTCTACGATGGCCAGGCCTGCCATGTCCTTCCCCATCAGGCTCATCCGCACTGGCACGCCCCCATAGTGGCAGACAATACGACTATCAGCTTCACCGACGAAGACCGCCGGGCTTCGTCCCATCCCGGTATACTTCCACCGCCACTCTTCAAGGTTCATGGCCTTGCCAAACACGTGGGAGAAGAGTTGAGTAATTTCCTCCTCATCCCCAGGGCGGTAGGGACGGATAGAGGCCTTGGCCTCCTCTTCTCTCTGGCGCGATACCTCCTGCTTTTCTCCCCTCCACGTCGCCAACGGGGTAAGGTTATGCAGGGAGACAAGCTGGGCATAAAAAGCCCCCTCCTGCAGGGGTTCCCACCTGTCTCTTATACACATCTGACGCTGCCGACGATCTTACGCGTGT
>CAZAYE010000605.1:1741-3278 GCA_964489255.1 uncultured Enterobacteriaceae bacterium | reverse complement strand
GGATTCAGACCAGGGCGCTGCACGATGGATGCAGCCGAAGCCATCTTCACGACAATGAGCCAGGAAGGTTCTAGTCAATGGGTGCTCGACGCAGACATCAGCGGATGCTTTGACACTATCGACCATGCACCATTGCTGGCCAAATTGCCAGTATTTACCACCACATTGCGCCAATGGCTGAAAGCAGGAGTCGTCGAAGTCGGCTTCTTCTCGCCTACGGATACTGGCACGCCACAAGGAGGAGTGCTCTCCCCATTGTTGGCAAATGTGGCATTGGATGGGATGGAAAGGTTGTTTGAGGCCGAATGGCCAGACGGACGACCCAAATCCCCAGCCTTTCGCAAAGGGTTCAACAGAGGTATAGCTGTTATTCGCTATGCCGATGACTTTGTGATAACGGCCCCAACACGGGAAGTATTGGAAACCTATGCCAGACCACGAGTAGAAAATTTCCTGCAAGAACGAGGACTGGCACTCAGTGAAGCCAAAACCCGGACAGTGCATATCAAGGAAGGGTGTAACTTCCTGGGGTTTCACATCAGAAAATTCGGGAGCAGGGATCACAGACTGCTGACCGTCCCGCAGAAGGAAAAAGTTCTCAAACATAGGAGAGCAATACGATCCTACCTGGACGCACATAAGCAGACCCCTGCGGTGCAGGTGATCAAGGAACTCAACCCGGTCATACGTGGATGGGCGAACTATTACCGGCACAGTGTAGCCAAGAAAGTCTTCCAAAGAGTCCGACATGCCCACTGGCAAGCGCTCTGGGACTGGGCGAAACGCCGACACCCAACTAAAAGTAGTACATGGGTCAAAGCGCGCTACTTCCGGAACGACGGCTACTGGACATTTTATGAGGGGAAGGCGGAATTGGTGAAACCCGACACAATCCCCATGACCCGCTTCACAAAAGTCGTAGGAAGAAACTCCCCCTATGACCCAACCTTGCGCCAGTATTGGGTAAAGCGAAAGAAGCAACAGGGAGGGAGGGAAACCCACGCGAAACAACGGCTGATACTGCACCAGAAACAAGGGTACCGGTGTGCCATGTGTCCTATCCAATTTGTGCCAGGAGAGGACATAGAAATGGATCACATCATCCCCAAAAATAAAGGTGGTACGGACGACATTACCAACAAACGTCTGGTACACCCCTGGTGCCATCGGCAACGACACCAAAAGGATGGGCGATAACGGCCAAGGGCTTGAGCCGGATGAGGGGCAACTCTCATGTCCGGTTCTTAGGGGGCTGGTGAGTGGCAACACTCACCGGCTACCCGGTAGTGGTTGCTTACTCTTCCTTTTTCATTTCAAGTCATATGAGGTTCATGTGATGAATGATTCCTTTCGCACGTTTATGGAGTTTGCCGTTGATGCTGCCTGGCAGGCAGGGAAAATCACCCTCGAATATTTTCAAACGACGATCGCTGTTGATCGAAAAGCAGACAACTCTCCCGTCACAATCGCTGACCGGCGATCTGAAGAACACCTCCGCGCCATGACGCGCGAAGCGCGCGTTCATCAGGCGCCCCTG
>CAZAYE010000605.1:0-1731 GCA_964489255.1 uncultured Enterobacteriaceae bacterium | reverse complement strand
AGCCTCAGCTGCGCTTTTGTGCCCGTTTCAGGGTTGAAAACCGTTAAGCCTTCCGTTTGGGCCGAACTCAGCAGGCGTCGATCAGCACAGAAAAACAACAGCGTGTCACCTTGCTCAGACAGTCGGCTCTGGGCTTCAAGGGTGACTTCCAGGTGAAGAGCATCCGCGGCGTTCAGATTATATGCCAGTAGTAGACGGATTGAAGCATCAATCTGGTAGTTGCGAACTGGGAGCAGTCTCATGGCACGACAGTCGTTTTCAAAGCGGTGGTAGAGCACATTGAATACAGCCTGACCGATTTGACCTGCGTTGCGTCGGCGGGTGAGTGCGGCCACCACCTCCGGCACACCGCTGCGGGAGCAAAGAAGTGCCCGTTGTGGCCGGAGAAGTTGAGCAAAGAGGTCATTTGTTAAATCTCTACCCGATTCAGCAAAGTAGTGCTTAACCCAGGCGCTAGACTCAACGTAAACATACCGCATGTCTACTCCTCACGCATCCGCATGATTTCCCGACTTGCCCAATTCTCAGGTATTCCCTCTGCCATAGCATTCTGCGCCTCTTCCAGTGTCATCTCCAACTTATAGTCAGGCGGAACATTCCACGCCTTGCGCAGGCTGGTGAAGACTGCTTCAAGGCCCTGGTCATTTTCCTCAGTATTGTCTTGGAGCAAATCGGCTAATGGATCGGTGGACTTCAACTCGCCTCCATCAGCCAACTTCTCCACGGCCTGACGCAACTCGACTAATTTGCTTTCCATCTCTTCTATGCATCGAAGGATCGTGGCTTTTGTCACCGTGTCTCACCTCCTTTGGTGGCCGTAACGGTATGACTCCAGAGCATCCACCTCTTGCGCTTTTGCGCAACGTCCCTACCCGCCGTATCATCCGAGCCCTCGAACATGAGGGCTTTCAATTCACCGAGCGCTGCTGTCCAAATAGTAAGCCGCCACTAACGACGATCCTCGATGATCGTTTGAGAGAGTGGCTGGCCCTTCACCTCAATGGGGTTGAATTCGCAAGGGGGCTGAACGGGTTCAGGCCACGTGACCCAAAGCCCTTTTGCTCTCAAATGATCCCGAAACTTCGCCTCCCGCATCGTCTCTACTTCATTCTGCAACTGCTCGAGATACACCTCAACTGGCAAGCCTTGTGCTTGTGCTTGCAGTCGATCATAGAATTCATCGTACGGTTTCCGCATGGCAAGTGCTTCGAGAAGCGCAACAGGCAAGCCTTCATAGAGAGAGGAAAAAGACAAACAGATCGCCCAGATGAAAGTTGAGAATACCGCTGATGCCACACATTGTTTAAGAATCCTTCACTTTACGATTTTAGCGATCCATCTTTGATCCAGGTACTTTTCAAGCTCAAAAGCTAACACAATCTGAAGATCAACTTTTTCCATGAGATTATCGCTTAAACGGCCTACTCTTCGTACCAATCGTGTTTTATCAAGTGTACGGATTTGGAAAAGCAACGCGACAGAATCTCTTGGCAGACCACTTTCTTGAGCTGGAATCGTAATCGTGAGAAGAAACCTCCCAGCTCTTAGACTTGAAGTCAGTGGAGCAACAAGAACAGTGTGAATGAGAGGGTTGGCCACATCGCTTTGGACGATGACGACAGGTCTTGTACCAGCTTGCTCGACACCAATAACGGGGTCAAGATTTGCCAGATAGATATCCCCTCTCTTATACTCCTGTCTCTTATACACATCTCCGAGCCCACGAGACTA
>CAZAYE010000604.1:0-3287 GCA_964489255.1 uncultured Enterobacteriaceae bacterium | reverse complement strand
ACTGACGACTGACTACTTTTCCGATGAACCGATATCCCCTCGTCGGGACGGTCTCGATGAACCGTGGCTGTTTGGCGTCGTCCTTGAGTACGGTGCGAAGCTCGCGAATGCACCCGGTCAGTGTCGCGCCATCGACTACGATGTTCGGCCAGAGCGCGTGGAATAATTCGTCTTTGGTGACCAATTGGCCTGGCCGTTCGACAAAGTAGCACAACATGTCGAAGGCTTTGGGTCTGAGCGTGCATTGTTCCTGCCCCTGGTGCAGACAGGTGTTGCCCACATCGAGGACAAAGCCCTGAAAAGTGTAGAGTTTTCTCTGCCTCATGCTTCAGTCGAGCGAGCTCTCAGAAAAATTGCAGAAAAATTGTAGAATTTTCTTATCGACCTCTAGCCCCTTTTATAGTCTTATGAGTTCACTAAGCAAGGTTTCGGACAGAAAAAGATTTATGAGAAAAAAATAAGTCGAATGGAGCAGAGCTGTGAGAGCAGCTTTTTCCGTGCTGCCTAAGGAAGATTCATCTAAACCCAAGGAGGTGTGCCATGTTAACGAAGAAATTCGTGGCGGTGCTCGCAGGTCTAGTGGTGCTGACCTTTGTGGTTTCAGCGGGCGGAGATCCCAACGAGAAAAGCATCCCCGCAATCCTGGACAATATCCTCACCGAGCTGCAGAGTATCCACGTAAAGCTGGACGGCTTGGTGAACACCCTACCTCCTAAACCACCTGATCTCGTGCCGCTCCCGTGGCGTAATCATGGAGCTCCGGGCCCGGCGGACTTTTGCATGGATGGCAGGCCCTTTGTCCAAGTGTGTAATCGCGGCGCGGGACCGGCAGGGCCCTCGGTGACCGAACTCTACTTCCGCGTCCCTCCAGGGACCCCCGTTCAGAAGTCCTGCGGTGACGGGTGCGCCCAGGTAGACGTTTTCACGCCTGCGATGGACTTCTGCTTTTCACTGGCGTTTCCGATTCCTGAAGGCTGCTTTAATAGCGTTTTTGGCCCAGACGATATTAATAATTGCCTATTCAAGGTCAATCTTGACGCCACAAACGTGCTGAATGAGTCCAATGAGCTCAACAACCTTGCTTTTGGAGCATGCCAAGGTCTTCTGTAGGGAGCTGCGGCGAGCGGGGGCCGATGATTCGGGCTGTGAACGGTTACTGGTGCTCTAGTGTGCTGCGCTACCGCAGGAGCTGTCCAGGCACAAGTCACTTACCTTGGGTGTATTTTTTGCGGAGGAGACACACGTGACGGGGGCCGGCACGTGCCTGAGTAGGGTCGTGCCGCTCAGCGGTAGCCGCTTGTGCGGCAGCATGATCGGTAGAGAATCGAACTCCGTCCCCGGTCTTGTACGGCCGCTCATTATCGCCATCGCTCTGTCCGTGGGCATGCTCGCCTCTGCACGGCCTGTGGCAGCCCAGGCCGCTCATATTGATAGCATCACCCCTTCGTGCGCAGGTCCGGGTGAGCAAGTCACCATCACCGGCAACGGGTTTGGCGCCGAAAATGTCAAGGTCACTGTTCATGATGTGTCAGCGCAGGTTGTTACCGCAACCGGCAACAAGGTGACCTTTATCGTTCCTCAAGGCGTTTCTCCTGGTCTTACGACTGTTGCCGCCACGAATCCCGGCGGACAAACCGGCACGATCGGCTTTCAGGTCAAGGGGCCTGAGGTCTGTGGAAACGGCATCGACGATAACTGTGACGGCGCAAGCGATGAAGGCTTTGATGTGGGGAGCGCGTGCTCGGTGGGGATAGGAGCCTGTGCACGCAGCGACGTCAAAGTCTGCACGGCCGATGGCAACGGGACGGTCTGTGATGCCACGCCTGGGACACCGACGGCGGAGGTCTGTAACAACCTCGACGATGACTGTAGCGGAACGATCGATGACGGGTTGGGGACCCTGACCTGTGGGGTTGGCGCCTGTGCCCGGACGGTGTCCTCGTGTACCAATGGGCAACCGGGTGAATGTGTGCCGGGAAACCCAGCGGCCGAAGTCTGTGAGAACGGGATTGATGAGGATTGTAACGGGACAGATCTGACCTGTGTTGTTACCCTGGATATTGCCATTACTGGCCCCGCCAATCTCGCGTCGACGAATCAACCCACGATCGCGGTGACCGGGACCGTGGATCCGACAGCGACAGAAGTCACCTGTAATGGCAGACCGGCGGGGATCAATGCCTCCGGCTTTGGTGGGAACGTGCCGCTCAAAGAAGGCAGCAACATTGTCACCTGTGTGACCAAAGATGTGGCGGGCAATGTCGGGAGCGCCAGTATCACGGTCTCGTTGGATTCGACACCGCCGCGTGTCACCATCGACTCTCCTGAAGAGGGTGCCGTGCTTATTGCGTCTCCGGTGACCGTGACTGGAATAGTCAATGACTTGGTGATGGGGACGGTCAACGGTGATGAAGCCGGGGTGACGTGCAACGGCGTGCAAGCACAGGTGGCAAACCGGCGATTCCTGGCGACGGCTGTAGCGCTCAATCCTGGGGTAAACACGATTACCTGTATCGGCGAAGACCGTGTGGGGAATATCGATACCGCCCATATCTCGGTGACCTTGGACACTGCGGCACCGGCAAAGATCAGTATCCTCTCAGGAAATAACCAAACCGGGGGTATTGGCACGCTTCTCCCAGAGCCTTTCGTGGTGGCGTTAACGGAAAATGGGGCACCGGCGGTAGGAAAGGTTGTGGTGTTCAAGGTGCTGCAGAATGATGGGGTGCTGAGCACGAACACGAACAGCGGCCGCATCCTTGCTGTGAATGCCGATACGAATGGGCACGCCGCGGTACAGTTCACGCTGGGTTCGTGGGCGGGGGCGGGGAACAATCAGGTTGAAGCGATGGCGACTGGCTTCGTGGGTGAAGCGCGCTTCAGCGCGTCAGCATTGCCATCAGGCCCAAACACCATTGTTGTCGATAGCGGCAACAATCAGACCGGGGCGACGGGGCAACCACTCCCCAAGCCTTTCGTGGCGGCGGTGATCGATCGCGGCAGCAACCGCCTGGGCGGGGTACCGGTCACGTTCCGCGTGCTGGAAGGCGAGGGTAACTTCAACGGTCAACCCGAGGTTACGCTCCCGACTGACAGCGATGGTCGGGTGGCGGCGACGCTGACCTTGGGAGCGACCGCCGGCTTTGACAACAACTTGGTGAGTGCCACCTTTCCCAATAGCCTGGCGACCGCAGCGGTATTTGTTGCTTCAGGGAAAGCAGCGGGTGATCCGGCACAGACGAAAATCAGCGGCGTGGTGTTGGATAATGCCAATCAACCCGTTCCTG
>CAZAYE010000603.1:0-3291 GCA_964489255.1 uncultured Enterobacteriaceae bacterium | reverse complement strand
GTGAGCGGGGTCATCGCCTTCCACCGTCCGGCAGGAGCAGAGGCAGCGGCAGGCAAAAATCCTGTCAGTCACGTTGGTAAGATTTACAATGTCCTGGCCCACCACCTCGCGCAAGAGATCATCACTGAGGTCAACGAAGTGGAAGCAGTATCATTATGGATCGTCAGTCAGATCGGGCAGCCCATCGACGTCCCGGCGCTGGTTCAGGTACTGCTCACTCCCAGAGCAGGAGAAGTTTCGCCTCTTGCTCGTAACGCCGTGGAAACGCTGATTCGCGCACGTTTTGCCCATATCTCGGAGTTCTGTCAGGGATTGGCCAAAGGCCAGTACCCTATCTGCTAGCACAGTCAGTAGTTGTCAGGGAGAGAAACCATCGTGATCCCTGCAAGAGAACTTCTCCAGTCGATGATGTTGGTCGCACTAGCTCTGGTACTGGAGGGGGTTCTCTTTGCCTACGCTTTACGTCGAACTCACGTAATGTTAGGCTTGCGCCTTCTTACCGACTACCAGCACTGGGCAACTCGCATGACGCACCACCCGTTCGGCGACGCTGCCCAGCAGCACATGACTCAATCCGGTCCGACCATGCGATCCCATGATGATCACGTCAGCCTTCTCTTGCTCCGCCACCCGACAGATTTCGAGGAAAGGCTGGCCGCTGATGACCTTGGCCTCAATCTGAGCGGTTTTGCTCCCGGAGCGCGCGACAAACTCCTTAGCTTTGGCCTTGGCATCTTCCAGCAGGGCGGCCGCGAAATCGGTGAGATTGAAGTGTACCCCCATTACTATCGGCGCGGGTATCGGGACAGGAACGACATGCAGCAGGACGATGCGAGAACGCCACTTCTCAGCCAGAGCCAGCGCCCAGGTGAAGGCTTTCTCCGAGTACTCGGAGAAATCAACGGGAACTACAATGGTGCGAATATCCATGGCTTCCTCTTCGTAATGGATCTGCTTTCTCCGCTAGCAAGAGCAATGCCAGGAGATTCGTACTCCGCTTCATGGAGTTTTCTCACTTTTGCTCATCCGGACTCCTTTTTCTTCCCGAAAAGAAGAAATCACACGCATTGTTCGTTGCAGGGGTGCGGATTGTTCCCAGTATGAGAATTGCTCCGTTGTGCCTGGCACCCCCCGTGCTAACTCAAAGCGAATCGAGGAGGCGCTTATGTTGGTCCGCCATCGCACGACCCGAAATCCTGTCACCGTGGGTCCAGAGGCTCAAGTGGCCTCCACAGCCTTGCAGCAGAAAGGCTATACTGTTGTGAGCGTTCACTAAGCAGAGGACAGCAGCATGGCAATCCACGGAACGATTCTCGTAGCAGACGACGAAGCACTCGCGCGTCAGAGCATCGCAGAGGTGTTACAAGAGGAAGGCTATCAGGTCTACGAAGCTGCCGACGGCAACGCCGCTCTCAAGATCCTTGACGAGGTTGATGTAGAGCTGGTCCTCTCAGACCTGAGAATGCCTGGCGCTGACGGTCTGGAAGTGCTGAAAAAAGTCCGTGAAGCCTATCCACAGACGATGGTTATGCTGATGACCGCCTACGCATCAGTGGAGACTGTGGTGGCCGCGTTGCGCCTGGGCGCGCAGGACTACCTGCTCAAGCCCTTGCTCCTCGATGACGTCCTCTATAAGGTGCGCCGTCTGCTGGAGCACCGACAGCAGGCCTGGGAGCTGCAGCTGCTGCGGTGGGAGATCACCCGCCATCTGGACTTCGAGAGCCTGGTGGGCCGCAGTCCAGCGATGCAAGAGATCTTTGCGCTCATCAAAAAATTTGCTCCCGCCAATGCTACAGTGCTGATCACGGGCGAGAGTGGAGTCGGCAAAGAAGTGGTGGCGCGGCTCCTCCACTCGCTCAGTACCCAGAAAGAGCGCGTCTTTCTGCCCGTGAATTGCAGCGCTATCCCCGAGACGCTGCTGGAGAGTCAGCTCTTTGGTTACGTGTGGAGGCGGGGGCCGGTTTCGCGAAGACCTCTACTATCGCCTCAACGTCATTGAGTTGAGGATTCCGCCCCTGCGCGAACGGCGTGAGGACGTGCCGCTATTAGTCGATTACTTAGTCCGGCGTCACAATCAAGAGCTGAAGAGAGCGTACAAGGGCGTGGACAACGCGACGATGAAGGTGCTCATGTCCCTGCCCTGGAAAGGCAACGTGCGGGAGTTGGACAACGTGCTCGAGCGGGCCATGATCCTCGGCAATGGAGAGTGGATCACCCCGGCCGACCTGCCGCGGGGAGAAGCCCAAGAGCAGGCGCGCCTTGTCCCCTTCAGCGACAGCCTCAAAGAGGCCCTGCCGGCCTACGAGAAGAGTCACATCAAGCACGTGCTCAAGCGGCTGGACGGGGACAAGAAGAGTGCAGCGGAGGCGCTGGGGGTGAGTCTCTCCTCGCTCTACCGCAAGCTGGAGGAACTGGATATTCATCCGGAGTAAACGACTCCAGCAACGCTGAAGAGTGTCATCCTGAGAGCTGTTGCACTTTCGCGAACACAACTCGGTATTTTTTCTCACGCGTTAGAATTTCCTCTCTGTCTCCTGTTCAACTTCCTCAGTTGCGGCTGGCACGACATATGCTGTCTCCTCCTAGGAGAACGCATATGTCAGATTTGAGTATTCGCGCATGGATTACCGCTGCTCCTCCGACTATCGGCCCCAAGGAGAGTCTGAAACGAGCGCTCGCTTTGCTACGTACGGCAAAGGCCTCTGAACTCCTGGTCGTGGACGACGGACGTTTGGTAGGGATGCTGAGTGAACGCGACATCTGGGAGCACTGCCCGACCAGCGCTTTGCTGCTGGACGACAAACAGGCAGAAGAGTTGCTTGAGCAGTTCCGGGTCGGTGGGGTGATGGCCCTTCATCCCCCCCTGATGACCCCGGATACGCCGTTGTCCGAGGCCGCGCAACTCTTCGCACAGTCTGAACGATCAGGGCTCCCGGTTGTCGAAGACGGCATCCCAGTTGGATTCCTCACTGAGGCCAATCTTATGCGCGCTGTCGCGCAGCTGTTTGGGCCTGACAAGTCGCCCGTGAAGCACGAAGAGTAGGCAGAAGCGGTGGTGCGGCGGGCAACGTGTCCGGTCCTGACCCTGCGTGGACCTACTGCATAATCCCTCTTCCTTCTTCTTCTCTCGCTCCTAGCCGCCAATCCCCGGTCCCTTCCGCTTTTCTCAAAGCTGCACATTTTCTCATCTGCGCCTCTCAGAAGCAGGAAAGTTTTCAGGAAAAAACCGGTAATCTGTTGCCTCCCTGTCTCTTATACACATCTCCGAGCCCACGAGACTAGGCATGATCT
>CAZAYE010000602.1:0-3293 GCA_964489255.1 uncultured Enterobacteriaceae bacterium | reverse complement strand
TCCCTCCCGCCGCTGACCAGTAAGCAATTCATCGTAATCAATTACATCTGCAGCGATGGAGGCCGGCAGCACATATCCTCCAGCTCCGAAACCGGCGAAGGCGATGAACAGATAGAACAGCTGCCGCGACATGTCTACTTGCAGCAGCGGGAATACGGACAGCACGACAACGCTCCAGAGGATGCAGACTTGGAAGGCGCGGTTCTTGCCGAGGCGACGCGCCAGACGGGTCCAGACCCCAAGGGACAGCATGACGGAGAGGAGGTACAGGGACATAATCGTCGGGAGCTGTTTCTCCATCATCAGCCAATCGCGGAAGATGTACACGGTGAGCGGCTGATGCATGGCCCCGCCCAAGGTCATCACGGCAAAAGTCAGAATGATGATCCGGAAGGGTCGATTCTTCAGCGTGTCGGTGAGGTTGCGGAAGAACGCGGCAAAAGAGACTCGTTCTCCGTTGGCCGCTGGCGGAATCTCGCGACTGCCATAAAAAGCAATGAAGCCGGAGAGGGCCATGATTCCCCCTAATAGGGCTCCGACCTGAGCGAATCCCTGACGCAAGGTATCTGGCGGAATGGGAACGGAGAGCACTACTGCCCCTTCTGGCAGTGTGGCGGGAGAGCCGCCCACGACTCGGCTGAGGCACGTAATTGCCACTATCGCGCCCAGGGCGTGAAACAACGCCCGGATAGTCACTATTTGAGTACGCTCGTGGTAATCGCGACTCAGCTCGGCTCCTAAGGCGAGATAAGGGGTCGCATAAAACGTAAAGAACGCATCCATCAAAACATAGGAAACGGTGAGAAACAGGAAATTGCCGAAGACGCCCAACCCTTGGGGTGGACTCCATAAGAAAAAGAAACACAGCCCTAAGGGTAGCACACTGGCCAGCAGATATGGCCGCCGTCGGCCGAAGCGGGAAGTTGTACTGTCAGACAGGTACCCAACGATTGGATCATTTACTCCATCCCAGATGCGCCCGATAGCCAAAGCCAAGCCGGCGAGCGAGGGACTGAGCATCACTACATTGGTGTAGAAGAACAGGAGGAAGTTAAGAATTGCTGACTGTCGGATGGCAACGGGGATATCCCCGATCCCGTAGCAGATCTTCGTGACCGGTGAGAGCCGAGCGGTTTGTGGAGTAGTCGCCTCAGCCGTTGGCAGGGGAGCTATAGCAGGGGCGTTCTTCATGAAGGCGGATTGTAGCGGTTTGCGCTAGCAGCCGAAAGCTGATAGCTGAGCGCTTAACAGGTGGCCGAAATGGTATTCGTGCTTCGACACGCTCAGCACGAGCGGACAATCTTCAATGCTTTCCATACGCATCCCGTTCGCCCTGAGTTTGTCGAAGGGTGAACGCGGCTCTATCAAAGAAAGGAGATCTTATGGCCGTAAAAAAATTTTCCAGTGCCTACTACGTCGTCAACAACATGGATGAATCGGTCTCGTTCTACCAAGACCTTCTCGGGCTCAAGGTGAAGTTCCGTGATGGCAACCGCTGGACGCAGTTTGATGTGAACGGCGTCGGTGTAGCCTTAGCCGATCCCAGTGAAGGATCGGTGCCTCCCGGCGGCGGTGCCACCGTCGTGCTCGAGGTCGATGATCTGATGGAAACTCGTCAGGCGCTGATCCAGAAGGGGATACCCGTCAACGACATCGTGGACATGGGCGGGCACGGCAAGTATTTTACGGCCAAGGACCCGGCGGGCAATATCGTGCAGATTTTTGCGAGATAGCTGTCAGCTTTCAGCCCTCAGCGGTCAGTCTCGAACAGCGGAAGCAGGGAAGCGCAGCAAGGGCAAAACGGAGAAGAAGGTTTCTTTCCCCCAACTCTCCCACTCCTCGGTTCTCTGCTTCTTGCCTGCCCAAGCTGAGAGCTGATTGCTGAGGGCTGACCGCTTTTTTACGCGTACACGTAATGCACCAGATAGTAGTCGAGGGATATCGCGCCTGGTCCTAACAGAACGAACATCCCAAAGAGGAGCGTGAGGTTAATGGCGTACTCAGCGCCAGGCGGATTGTTGAGAATGAGGTAACCGCCCCCTTTGTGTCCTTTGAGGACAGCGACAAGCATATTGATTGTGAGAGCCACGGCGACGAAACGGGTGCCTAAGCCCAGAGTAAATAAAATCCCACCGAGGAACTCTGTGAGAGTGGCAGCCCAGGCGTTGAGGCGGGGGTATGGCATGCCCATACTCTCCAGCCAACCGGCAAAGCCTTTCACGCCGGCAGGGTTGCTTTTGAGCCACCCAAGTTTGCCTGTGCCATGGACGATGATGCAGAGGCCTAAGGCGACACGGACGACAAATAAGGCAAACTGGAGTAACCACTCCGGGTATGAAAGTAGCAATGTTTCGAGCACGGTCTCCCCTCCAATGAAGAATCGTAGGGGATCATAATCAAACTGCTGAGGGCGGTAAAGGGAGAGGATGAAATGACGATGCAGAATGTTGTAGGTGCACGGCGTGCCGTGCCCTTCTTGTTGGTCCTCTGTCTCAGTCGAGGAGCTATGGCTTGGGCCCAACAAGAGGAGCCTGTCTGGAAGTGGACCCCAGAACAAATTCAGCAGCATGTCAATAAGGTACGGAGCGGCAAGAAGCTCACTCCCAAGCAATGGCCCAACGGCGCGAAGGTGGCCGTCAGTCTTTCTTTTGACTTTGACACCGAGCCGGTGTGGTTGGGCTTTCAGAAGCAACAGAGCCCGTCGTATATGTCACGGGGCGAATACGGGGCGCGGGCCGGCATGCCTCGTATTCTTGCGTTGCTCGATAAACACAAAATTCCAGCCACGTTTTTTATCCCTGCCATGTCGATGGTTCTCCACCCCGAGCAACTGCAGGAAATCCTCAAGCGCCCCCAACATGAAATCGGCTTTCACTCTTACGTCCATGAGAACCCGCTGGAATTTCAAGGAAACGAAGAGCGCGAGACCTACGAAAAGGCTCTGCGCATCTTTGTCGAGAAGGTTGGCAAAAAACCCGCCGGTTTCCGTTCGGCTGCGTGGGACCTCACTCCGCAGACCATTCAGTTAGTGAAAGAGATGGGGTTTCTCTACGACAGTAGTATGATGGCCGATGACAGCCCCTACACCCTCGTCTCAGAGGGGCAGGATTCTGGTCTGATCGAACTCCCGGTTGAGTGGATTCTCGATGACTGGCCGTATTTCCAGCTGAGCTGGAGCAGCCATCACGTAGGCCTACGCAATGCCGACGATGTCTTTTCGATCTGGTCGCAGGAGTTCGACGGTGCATATGCCGAGGGCACGACGTTCATTCTGGTCATGCATCCACCTGTCT
>CAZAYE010000601.1:0-3293 GCA_964489255.1 uncultured Enterobacteriaceae bacterium | reverse complement strand
GATCTCAGCCAGGGCACGAGACGGGCAGCTGCAGGGCAGCGGAACTATTTCGCTACAGGACTATATGCCTGCCAACCTCACGGTGACGCTCGCGGCCGAGCGCTGGCCGGCCATTCAGACGCGCCAGTATCAGGTGGAGATTGGCGGCGAGATCCGCGGGGAAGGACCGCTGACCGCGCCGCGGGTCAAGGGGCGGCTCGAGGTGTTGCAGGCGACCCTGCGGCCTGACTTGGCCTTTCTCGGTGAGACGCCGGTGCAACGCGACGACACCATCGTGATCCGGCAGGCAGGGAGTCAAGCCGCACCTGCAGCGGCCGAGGAAGAGAAAGAACACACGCAGGCTCCCCCTCAAGCGGACACCTTTCAGAACCTGGCGCTTGACCTCACGGTGGTTGTGCATCACAACACGTGGATCCGGCACCGCAACGCAGACGTGGAGCTGACCGGCGAGGTAAGGACGACAAAACCAGCTGGGGAAGACCTGGCGCTTGTGGGCACGCTTGAGACGGTCCGCGGCTGGGTCGGGTTTCAGGGGCGCCGGTTTACCCTGACCCAAGGGCGGGTGGTGTTTACCGGCAGCAAGGAGATCAACCCTGGGCTGGATATTGTGGCGCAGTACCGTCTGCCAGAATACCAGGTTGAGGTGGTCGTTGGGGGAACCGCACAAAGGCCGTCGCTGACACTGCGTAGTGAACCGGAGCTGGAGCAAGCTGATATTTTGGCGGTGCTGCTCTTCGGGAAGCCGACCAAGGCGCTGGGGCAGGGGGAGAAGCTGGACTTGCAGCAGCAGGCCTTAAAGATCACCAGTGGGTATGCGGCGGCCAAGATCGGAGAGTCGGTCTCGCAGGCTTTGGGGCTCGAACAGCTCGGCATTGACCTGCGGGAGGTCGATCTCACCAGCGGTCGCCTCGGCTTCAGCCGCTACGTCGCCCCCAACACGTATCTGTCTGTTTCCCAGGATATCGCTGGCAAGAGGGGGCGGGAGGTGTCGGTGGAATACTCCCTGAGCCCCGAGTGGAAAACCACGACCTCGACGAGTGCCGGCGGCAGCAACGAAGCCGGTATTCTGTGGCATAAGGAGTACTGAACGGTTTCCTTCCTGCTATTTCACGCACCCACGATCTAAATCAGACCACACGAGATTCGTACAGGTATTCAACCGTCCTTTTCTTCGTAGCGTGCGCCATGCGCACGAACGGGGGTGGGCAGGGAATCGTGCGCGCAGCGCACGCTACACTGAAGATGTACCAAGGTCATGTGGTTCGATCCAGGCTGCCGAAGACGGCGACCGTACCTATTCAGCCGAACCTCCTCACTGTTTTTCCGCCTCTGCCGCTCTTGAGCTTTCCCTGTTTACGTTTTTGCATCGCTTCTTTCACTGATTGTTGAGCTCTTGCCGCATATTTTGCCATGGAATGTTGAACCTCCTACTTTATGTAGGATCCGCAAAAACCACGCCAGAGACGCAGGAGGGAGCTGGGCAATTGGAGAAACGGCCCCGTCGGGAGTCAGCCTAGTGCAATTGCAGCATACCTCTTGGGTAATGCCGAGGTAGGGGCACGGCCTGCCGTGCCCCTACGCAAAGGGGAATCTCTTGGGGTTTTTGCTTCCTTTCCCCAAAAGGTTTCCTGAAAATGCACTAGGGACTGCTTCAGGTGGTCATCTATAGGGTAATGCCGGAGAAGTTTGACCGGCTGACCCAGTATAACGGGAGCACTATTGCTGCGCATCCGCGAGAGAGCTATGCGTGCTCGAAGGTCAGCTCCTCTTACGGACCAGGGTTTCGAGTGGCATATGAGCCAGCGCTTCCGCAAGAGCTAAAAGCGCGACCGGGTTATTTCGTCTTTGCTGACCCTGGTTTGGAAGAACCAACCATCTGGTGCTGTGAGGGTGTGTCGGAATGGCATCATGAGAGATAACCCCACTAAAAGCCGACTCCGCAAGCTCAGGCGGGTCGCCGCTGTACTGTTGTTTCTCCTGGCGGCGATCCTTCTGGCGCCATTCCTGCTGACCACGCCCCTGGCGCGTCTGGCACTGCAAGGAGTCTTTCCGGCCAACACTCCGAGCCTCGGCAGCGCGACACTCAGCCCTGCTGGCACCCTGATCCTGCGTGATCTGGTGCTGCACGATACTAGGGCGTTGGCGCAACAGCCATTGATCACTGGCCGCGAGGTAGTGTCGGCATTTGGCTGGGCAGAATTGCTGTCGCTTCGGATTCGCCGGATCCATGCCACGGATGTGGTCGTGTACGCGCGGTCGCATGGTCCGTCACAACTCTCGCTGCTGAATCTGTTTTTCCGACCATCTCAAGATGGCCCATCTGCGGAGTCCGGTCACGGTCCCTTGCCACTGTGGATTGACACGCTGAATGTCCAAGGCAGGATTTACCTGGAGCCCGTCAGGGGCTTCGGGCCGGCTAGTGCCGAGTGGCCGCTGAGGCTGCAAATGACGATGTCCGGCGACCGCATGGACCCCTCACGGCAATTCCGCGTGGCTATCGGCGAGACTCGGCAATTGCCCGAGAACATCTCCGAAAAACCTTCTACTGCCGTGACCCCTCTTGCCGCTAGTGTCGATGCCGTTTTCGGTCTGCGGGCAGAAGTCAACACCCAGCGAACGACCGGGGGTGCAACCGTAGTGGAGTACAATTTGGCAGCCAGGCAAGCGGCGCTGACGATCGAAGCCGATACCCTGCGCCGGTATGTGGCCAAGCTCCCCCCGGAGTTCCAGGGTCGCATCGAGACCAGCCTTGGGAACCTGTGGGGCTCGGGCGAAGTGAACCTACAGAGGTCGGCGGAAGGCAAGCAACTTTCCGGCAGCCTTACGTTTGCAGACCTCCGCGTGCGCGTGCCGGGTAACTCCCAAGTGGCCCTAAATCTCGAGGGTATGACTGGCACGGCAAGGATCGATACTCCCTTGCCGCCAGGACCTGGGACGGCCATCACTATCGAACGGCTGCAGGCCATAAACACCAGGGCGTCGATCGAGGCCGACGTCCTGCGCCAGTACGTCCCGAAACTGCCGACTGATCTGCATGGCCCTATCGAGACGAACTTCGGGGCGCTAGACGTGTCTGGCCTGATAGGCTCAGGAGCAGAGGAGACTATGGAATTCAGCGGCAATATCCGACTGCAGGACCTGAGTGTGCACTCGCCTGCCAGCAGCCAACACGCGTTTGCCCTGGAGCGGCTTACAGTGGCGGGCCGCGTGGAGTCGCGACTCGATCGCTGGGTGCCGGCAGTACTCAAAGTGCGCGACGGCGTGATGCAGTGGGCAGCGTTGACCTATCGCAG
>CAZAYE010000600.1:0-3304 GCA_964489255.1 uncultured Enterobacteriaceae bacterium | reverse complement strand
ACACAGGGCAACCCCTGAATATCCTGGCAGTACCGGCGCACGCGCCCGGTTGTACTCTTCATCGAAGATCACCTGCTCCATGAGGTCGGCCCCCTGCCCCCCGTACTGCTTAGGCCAGGCAATGCCAACCCAACCAGCTTCATACATGGTCCGTTGCCAGGCTCGCCGCCGTTCAAAAATCTCACGGTTAGGGGCAATGCGCTCGTCTCTCGCATCGTCCACACAGAGCTCAGGCGGCAGATTGGCTGTGAGCCAACTCCGCACCTTAGCACGGAAGGCTCTCTGTTCTGGCGTGTATTCAAAGTCCATGTTCCCTCCCAAAGAAAAGTAACGAGTCATAAGGACTGAGTGACGAGGGAAAGACAATGAGCGATCGAATGGCTTTCCCTTTCAGCTTTGTATTCTCCCCGTCTTACATTTTAGGCTTTTTGCGTCCTTATACGCTTTTGCGCTCAAGTTCTCAATTCTCTTGACCCGTCTCCACCTCCAGGCATAGAGAAGAAGAAAACGAGGAGGAGTCACATTATGGTCAAAATGGTCACGTTCTTCAAACGCAAGCCCGGGCTATCGGTTGAGGCGTTCCAGCACTACTGGCGCACGACTCATGCGGGCATCGTCATGAAACTGCCGGGCATCCGCAGGTATGTGCAATCACACACCTTACTCTCTGGTTATCGCAAAGGTGAACCCGCCTACGATGGAGTCGCTGAGGTGTGGTTTGACGACACCCAAGCGATGCGTGCACTGACGGGCACCCAGGAGTATGCCGCGGTGCGTGCCGATGAGCCCAATTTTATCGACCTCTCAACGATGGGCTCAATCATCACCGAAGAACATGTGATCAAAGATGGGCCGATCCCACCGAACGGGGTGAAGAATATCGAGTTTGTCACCCACAAACCCGGGATGCCGATCGAGGAATTCCAAAGATACTGGCGCGAGGTTCACGGTCCGCTCGGTGCCTCAATTCCAGTGGTACGGCGCTATGTGCAGAGTCACACCAGACGCTCGATCTACGAGAGCGGGAAGACACCTTCCTACGATGGGGTGGCGATCACCTGGTTCGACGATACCCAGGCGATGCGAGAATCAGCCACCACGCCGGAGTACGCTCGTACCCGAGCCGACGAAGTCAATTTCATCGCGCCAAGCCGGCTGTCGTTTATCATCACCAAAGAGCACGTGATCGTCCCCTGAAGAGATGAGTAATGAGGAACGAGTAATGAGTGATGAGTGAGAGAGGACTCTAGTGATGAGCACGACTATAGAGCGATTTGAGGATTTAATCGCGTGGCAAAAGGCTAGGAAACTCACCCGAGAGATTTATCAAATCACTCGCCAGGGCTCTTTTGCGAGAGACTTCGGACTCTCGGGACAGATTCAACGAGCAGCGGTCTCTATCATGTCAAACGTAGCAGAAGGTTTTGAGCGCGGTGGTCGAAGCCAGTTCCACCAGTTTCTTTCCATTGCCAAAGCCTCGTGTGCTGAAGTCCGTTCGCAACTCTATGTCGCTCTCGATGTTGGGTACCTCAACCAAAACAACTTCAGAGAACTCTTGCTGCAAGCGGAAGAACTCGCACGGATTATAGGCGGCCTTCGTATGTCAGTTGAGCAAAAGAAAACAGCGCAGCAAAGGAACTCTTAACTCGTTACTCATCACTCGTTACTGTTCCCAAGTCAGTCCCCAGCACTCATTACTTTTGAGTCATTTGCCTTTTCTCTATGGCGAGCAACGTGGCAAACTGGTCTGGCGAGGGCAGTCCCTCGATCAAGCGACCGTTGACCACCAGGGTAGGAGTGGCCTTAATCCCAACCTTGGCGGCTTCTTCGACGTCCTCTTGAATGCGGACTTTCGTCCGGCCTTCATCAAGGCAGGCGTTGAAGCGGGCGATATCAAGGCTTAAGGCCCCAGCATAGGTCTCCAGGTCTTGGCGGGTATAGGCCTTTTGATCGACAAAGAGCAGGTCTGCATACTCCCAAAACTTTCCTTGCTCGCCGGCGCACTCAGCCGCGAAGGCGGCGACACAGGAGGCAGGGTGTACCTGCTGGGATAGGGAAGGATTGCACTCCTTGTCCAGGGGATAATGCCGAAAGATTAGACGGACATCAGTCGGATTACTATTTAAGACTTGCTTCAGCACCTCACGGGCGCGGGCACAGGTTGGTCAGCGAAAGTCAACAAATTCACTAACGGTTATCAGCGCTCGGGTGGGTCCTTTGGTATGTCGCTCAGCGCCCCTGAGGGTGACCAGTGGTCGAGTGTTGTAGTACCGTTCGTAATTCGCGTCAATCTGGCCTGGAGCACGAGCAACGATAGGGACCGAGGGAACAACTGTCGCTACCGCCTGAGCTTGCCACCAGCCGAGGCCGGCCACAAGGAGTAGATAACTAGCGAGGCTGTAGGCTATTTGGCGTCCGGCCATGACCGCAGATGAACGCGCGAGGGTCATAGCGCTCAGAAGGAGGCCTAAGTTGATCGCATACAGGCTCAGACAAAAGAGGCATGCCGACTGAATGACAAAAAACGACAAGCCCGCCATGTAGAGCGAGAACGCAAACGTCCACCCGCAGAGCAATACCAGCGGACCAGTCTGACCGAGGAAAGCAATCAGCAGGATGCTTGCATAGGTCGCCGCTGCCCAAAAAGCCACCGGCAGACCAAAGAGTCGGGCGTAGGGACTCCCGAGCACTTCATTGCAATTGATAGCTGTCCCGACAACCGAGCAGAGAGGCGAGTCAATCGTGCCGCTCTCCCCCGCTTGATAGTGCAACCCCGCAAGATAGGCTGAAATAGTCAGCCCTAGGACAGCCAACACGCGGATCGTCAAAAGGGGCCAACGCTTTGGTGGAGGCGCCAGTGGACGGATCGCTTCAATACGGGCGGCTCCCCGACGTTCAGCTTTGGTTCTCTTCGCAGACATAGACAGAAAAACTACCATACCTTTTTCTTGACGGCCAAGAGGGGGTCTGGCTTGCGCTCACTGGGGGAAATATGAGAAGGAGACAGAGACAGAGTTAAGAGATTGCTTTTCATCCCAAAGGAGGAACTCATGGCAGGTCGACTGGCAAGCAAAGTCGCGTTGATTACTGGCGCTGGCGGTGGGCAAGGCAGGGCGGCGGCCATATTATTCGCCCGGGAAGGGGCGAAGGTCGTGGCCACTGATGTCAAAGTCGAAGGTGGGGAAGAGACCGTCCAGCTCGTGCGTACCGCTGGCGGCCAGGCGGTATTTCGCGCTACTGACGTAGCGCAGGCCGCACAGGTCGAAGCTGCCGTCCGCTTTGCCGTGGAAACCTACAGCGGCCT
>CAZAYE010000599.1:0-3304 GCA_964489255.1 uncultured Enterobacteriaceae bacterium | reverse complement strand
CCGTGAGAATGAAGTTGGTCGGCCATACCTCTACCCCTATAAGAGCTGGACGACTGGCGGAATCAGTCGGGTCACTGCCGGCGGCGATTTCCGCCGCGTCATCGCTGCCATCGCCATCGGTATCGCGTAGCAGCGGGTTAGTGACAAAGCCGTCCGTCCCTGGCTGTGCTTCTTCACCGTCAGTAATACCGTCGCCGTCGCTGTCAGCGACCTGGAAGTTGGTGCCGATGTCTACGAGTTCTTGTTTATTGGTCAGGCCATCGCCGTCGGCGTCGAGAAACCCATCTACCGGGTCGTGAGGATTGAGACCGTTCGCCTGTTCGATGTCATCGGGGATACCGTCACCATCCGTGTCGCCTGTCGCGAGGCTGACGGTGACACGGAAGAAACTGGAGACGGCTTCATAGAGCACGGTGATCAAAGCTGGGCCGCTGGCGACGGCCGTTACCACTCCAGCATTGCTTACCGTGGCGATGGCAGGGTTGCTAACACGGTAGCTCGTGGCGGAATCGCTAGTCACGTCGCGGGTGCTGCCGTCAAGGAAGACGGCGGTAACGGTGAGTTGAGTAGTGGCTCCAGCTGAAGTCAGCGTGGTCGTTGGCGCGGTAATCCTGAGAGCAGAAGGCACTGGTTCCAACACATCAAAGACAATCTCTCCGGCAGAGATGACGCCGTTCAGCGGCACGGTGAAGAGATCGGACTGCCCGCCATGGGTTATTCCATCGACTACGCACGTCGCCCGGGCGCGTACCGGACCGAAGTTGGTCGGCACGTTCGAGATGAGCCAGGTGCCATCAGGCCGCACCCGTGCAGTGCGGTTGAGAATGGAGACGACACAGTTTTCGTTGAGAACAGGAAGGGGAGGAGGGATATCCACAGGTTCAGTGAATGGAAGGACCTCCTCTACTAACTCTCCCCCTTCAGGGATAATGGCTCTGCTACTGACGGGCGCCAGTAGGAACAAGATAGAGAGCAAGAGTGAGAGCTTCATCCAGAATCCCGCACTGCTGTTCTGCAAAGAAATCATAATCAGCATTCTCACTATCAGCGGGCTTCAGCCACCAGCCGCCGGCCGTCTGTCGATAAGACCAGACGATCCTTGTGCTCGTTCCACCACTCCACCCATTCTTCCCGTTTCTGAAAACTTTCTCCTGTGAGATCACGAAGACGTGCCATAAACTGCTCTAGCGCTGCGCCCTTCAGCTCCGGTAGCGCGACGCCGCCCAGGATATAGCCCCTCACTGCTTCCTTGTACCCTTCTTCTTTAGCCGTTCGATCTCTTAGGGCTCCTTTGGAAATGCGGAACTTTTGATAGCCGTGCTCGGTCCATCCTTGCCCACGAATAAATACACCATCCTCGCGGATATCTTTCAGCCAGTTTCGTGCTTGCCAAAACCAATACTGGGTCGCGGTGATCTCCCCTGCTTCCACAACCGGCGTTTGGGCCAGCTTCGCCTCCTCATCGATAATTAAATGTCCGACGGCATCCGACCAGAGCAAGTAGTCGTTGTTTTCCTCCCACCACTCGGTCCATTGCTCTTGTGAGGGGAAGTCTTGCCCCGTCAGGATCTCGAGATGCTGGCGGGCAATACGGCTCTCGGGGTCCGTCTCCCATTGCTCCGCTTGCTTAGGAAGTCGCTTGAACCACTCCATAACGGCAAGTTTATACCCCTGAGTCCGCGCCAGAGGATTCTTCAACGCGAGCCGTGAGACCCGAAAACAGATTCCCAGGTCAGAGGACACCCGCCCTGTCAACATCACACCGTCATCAATGACATCCTCGACGCCGACATAGCCCTCCCACAACCAATAATTCACCCCGCTAAATTCGCGGACTGTCTGGCACTCTCTGTCGTTGACCTCTGCATTTGCTCCAATGCCGGCAAAACACATCTCTAGCAAAGCCACGATGCCGACAACTCGCAGAACGTCTTGTGGATAGGCTGACATGGTCATTCCAGACAACCTTGAAGTCCCTTCTTATTTACAGTTCGCCGTTTCGGCGCCCGGGCAGTTGCTGAACTGGTAACATGCGAGGTCGCATGCGTAGACTGAGTCATTCGCACAGTCAAGGACAAAACCAGTCCCGGACGGATCAGGTTTGTACTCATGATCATCCACTCCGGCAGCATGTTGCATCTCATGCCGAATTGTTCCTGCCAGACTACTCCCACACTCACTCGTCTCCTTATTAGTGATAGTTAGGCTAGTGCTACCTGGATAGGCGTATCCACAGGCGGGCTTGCCTCCAGGACCGTTAGGACTGTCAATACACTCTATCTTAAAGCCTTTGTCCTTGAGTCGATCTTGCATCCGCGTCCTCAGGGGTTCACCCATACAATTGAACACATCTGGATCGAAGATCTTCCCGCAGGCATCCAAAACGGCAAGTCTGACTTTGTTGATTCCACTACGAGAAACGCTAAATGATGCAAGACAATCACCTTCAAAGCACCTTCCCCTGCAAGAGTCATCAATTTTTATATTTACTCCAGGGCCGCACGTGAACGACTGCGGGGCATCACGGCACGCCGTGCCGTCCGGCGCATGCAGTTTTATGTCGTGGCATCCTACAACCGTGCCATTGACGATGATTGGTTCATCGATAGTGCAGTCGTTGCCGTCGTCACACTCGTGCTCGCAGGTGCCACTGCCCGCCGGGTTCCCCCCGCAATGCCAGCCGCCTTTGATCACACCTACTCCTGGATCGGAAGCGATCACCATGCCGTCATCACTGACTGTGCCTGGGCCAATACTGACAAATGATCCGAGATCATGGTCAAACGAGTACATCTCTGTCTTTTGCCCCGGCGCGAAACCGTCGGCGTTGGGAATGGTCATGGCCGCAGGCGGGTTGAAATGCACCCCTGCGGGCTGAATAGTGATGATAAAGCGCGGCTGCTGGCCGAAGTTGGGCACCATCGGCACTTTGTCGGCGTGGACCAGCGTCACACTCACTAAACCTCGTCTGCTCCCATCAGGAAACGTCGCCGAACCAGGGGCAATCGTCAATGCAAACCCCGGCACGTCTGGCAAAGTAATGGTCCCGCCGTTGGCCTCATCCACCACCACGCCGTGCGCCAAGTCTAACGGCAGCAGATAGATCGGCATGCCGATGGTGTTGTCCTGCCCGGCTACGGTCACGAGCTCGTATTCGAGCTTGGGCCAGGTGCCCGGTCGTTGCGCTGTGGCGCCATCGGCAACCAGTAACACCTTCCCGACGGGCGCGGGCTGTAAGACGAACTGCCCTTGCGCGTCCGATTGTGTGGTGAGCGAGGCGCCTTCGACATGCAGGGTGACGCCG
>CAZAYE010000598.1:0-3305 GCA_964489255.1 uncultured Enterobacteriaceae bacterium | reverse complement strand
AGGAGATACGGATCGATCACACCCTGGTGCCGGAGCAATTGCATAATGAAAATTTGTAAACAACCCGCAAGGAGGGGACACTCATGCGACCGGACTATCGAGTAATTGACGCTGATGGTCATGTGGATGAAAAAGCGGTGCACTGGGCAGAACTGCTGCCCGAACGCTATCGGCGCGATGCGCCGTGTTGGGTGACGTTCCCTGACGGGAGAAAACATCTCGTCGTCGAAGGCAAGTTATGGCCGAGCCGTCGAGACTTTTACGGCCAGCTGGGCCTGTGGCCCGAGCCCCATAAGCCCGCGCATATGTGGGGATGGGATCGGGAAGGGATGCAGGATCCGCACAAGCGGATTCCGGATATGGACCAGGAAGGAATCGATATTGCCGTGCTGTTTGGTACTTTCGTGGGTCTCGGAGCGGCCGCAGCGATCGAAGATCCCGGCCTGGCAATGGCCGTATCGATTGCCTACAACAACTGGCTCACCGAATACTGTAAGCCGTACCCTGATCGGCTGAAAGGCATTGCCCTTGTTCCTATGCAGGACCCACAGGCGGCACGTATAGAAATGCGTCGGGCAGTGGAAAAGCTGGGGATGGTAGGGGTGCAGGTGCTCACGAACTACGGCGGCAGACTCCTGCACGAGCCGCAACTCGATCCCATTTGGGAAGAGGCCCAAGGGCTCGGGGTGCCCGTATGCGCACACATTATTTCCACTAACTCTGCGGGGATCGACCGCTTTGACCGCTATGTGTTTAAGCATGCTTTCTATCCGCTGGACTCCATGTTAGCCGCGGCTTCGTTTGTGGCCGGTGGCATTCTCGAACGGTACCCCAAACTCAAAGTTGCGTTTATGGAGGCCGGCGTGGGTTGGGTACCGTGGCTGATGGATCGGTTGCATGAACACTACGAACTGCTGCCGCAACAGATGCCCTGGCAGAAGCGGGATCCACAGGAACTGATAAAGAGTGAAAACTGTTTTTACGCGGTTGAGCCCGAAGAGGTCACGATTCCCTTCGTCGCACAACTGGTTGGTGAGGACCGGTTGATCTACGCCTCTGATTATTCCCACTGGGACTGCTTGTGTCCGGATTCAGTCAAGCTGTTGCAGGAGCGGACCGACCTTGCCGACGGACTCAAGCGGAAGATCTTTGGTGAGAACGCGGCGCGACTGTTTAATTTGTAAGGTGCGCTATGAACAACTTCATCACTCCTGAAGGCTTTAAGACCGGCATTGAGGAAGTGGCTCCCAAAGTCTATGCTTACCTCCAAGCCTACGGCGAGCTTGGCGTGAGCAACGCAGGACTCTTGCTCGATAAAGATGGCGCCATGGCAGTAGATGCTCTAATGGTGCCATCAATGACCCGCCGCTTTCTGACGGCGATCAAGAAGGTCACGAGCAAACCGGTCACCCGACTCGTGAACACCCATCACCACATCGATCACAGCGGCGGAAACTTTCTCTTCCGCGAGGCCGAGATTGTCAGTCACACCTATTGCCGCGAAGAGATCGTCCGCACCGGGATGCCCGTAGAATTCTTTCAGAAGCGCATCCCCCGTTTCGCTACGGAGTTTCCTAAGCTCAAATTGGCAGTGCCGGACGTCACCTTCGAGGACCGCATGGTGTTCCACCAGGCGGGTCGTGAAGTCGAATTGCGGCATCTCGGCCCGGCTCATACTTTTGGTGATGCTTTTGTGTATCTCCCTAAAGATAAAGTGCTGTTCGCCGGCGACCTGGCCTTCTATTATGTCACCCCCCTGGCGTTCCAAGGTCACGTTGGCAACTGGATCAAGGTAGCAGACCGTATTCTCAAGATGGACGTTGAGACCATCGTGCCCGGCCATGGTCCGATTGGTGGCAAGAAAGAGCTGCGCGAGATGCGTGCCTATCTGGCCCTGATCCGCCGGGAAGCGAAGAAACGCTTTGACGCAGGCATGACTGCTGAGCAAGCCGCACGTGATGTCAAGCTTGGCATCTACGCTCGCTGGCGCGAGCCTGAACGCATTCTGCCGAACATGATGCGGCTCTATCAGGAGTTCAGGCATGAACTCGATCAAGAGCTCGACGTGATCCAAGTATTCGAGGGGATGAGGCAGCTCCGCGCCGAATGGCATGGGCACGAAGCCGGCGAGCCGAATATGTGTTGCGTGTAGCCTCGCAGCCCCACCCTGGCACAGGCCAGGGGTCCGTGCCACCAAAAGGCACCCACTCTAAGGAAAATTAATGACCGACTTCCCCCTGAAAGTCCAATTGCCCAAACAGATTGCCCAGGCCGCACTGCCACGCTTGCGGCAACTGATCCCTTGCAGACGAATAAGCGTGGTGCTCTTCGATTTCCAGGCTTGCGAAACCGTCTTACTTGCCGTAGACCCTTCCGGAGCGACTTCCTTGGCGGCAGATACACGAACGCCATTTGCCACTTCGAATCTCACTACCAGTCGCATCAACCTCAATACCTTTCGGCAGGGGCAGTTCCGAGAGATAGAAGATATCTTATCTCTCACTGATCCTCCATCTGTACTGCTCGCGCTTGGAGCAGAAGGCATTCGCTCGTATCTCAATGCTCCTCTCATTGTCCAGGGAGAGTTGATCGGCGCCCTTAACCTCGCACGGGAGACGCCTGGAACTTTCTCTCCAGAAGAGAAGGAAAGCCTCCGCAAGATTGCTGCCTCCTTGGCCGTGGCTATGCAGCAAGCGCGCTTGTATGAGCAAGCGCGAAGCGACGTGGAGCAACTGTGCCAACGGATAACTGAACGCACGGCTGCATTGCAGAAAGCCAACGCCGACCTGGAAGCCATCTTTCGCACTATTGCCCACAATCTCCCTGCCCCGCTCCAGACTATCCATGAGTTTGCTGATGCCGTGCTACAGAATTACAGTGCCCAATTGGACTCCGCCGGGCAACAGTATCTCCTGCGTATCCGTGATAGCGCCAGACATTTGGACACGTTGGTCCAAGACCTTTTGGCTCACAGCAACCTAACCCGCACTTAACTCCATCCCTCACCGCCGATTCCTTGACAGCCCACACCCAAACAGGATAGGGGAAACTCAGCCACGAATACGATCGCAGTATAGTAATTCCAAGGAGGCACTATGCGGCTGTTACATACTATGATCCGCGTCAACAACCTGGACGAATCTCTCAATTTCTATTGTGAAAAACTCGGGATGAAGCTCCTGCGCAAAAAGGATTATCCCGGTGGAAAGTTCACCCTGGCGTTCCTTGGCTACGGTGATGAGAAAGACAACACGGTCATTGAACTGACTCATAATTGGGACACGTCGAGTTACACGCAGGGCAAC
>CAZAYE010000597.1:0-3311 GCA_964489255.1 uncultured Enterobacteriaceae bacterium | reverse complement strand
CCTCAGGACTTCTGCCACCTCAGCCCGCGCCTCCTCCTCCCGGCCTAACTCACCATACATGCTGGCCAGGTGGACGTAGGAAGGCAGATGATTGGCATTGGCGCTGAGGGCTCGCTTCTGGATGGCAATCGCCTCCTCATACCGTCCCATCAAGCGGTAGGTCTGGCCTAAGGTCCACAAGTAGAAGACCGGAGAACGCGGGTCGAGGCGCAGGGCCTTCTCCACCACCCTAACGGCCTCCCCCGGGCGCCCCACAAAGTTCAGCAGCGATCCCAGCGCCGTATAGCCAACAGCCGAGTTGGGAGCGAGAGCGGCGGTCCGCTCTGCCTCGGTAAGGGCCTGCTCATGCTGCTTTTTTTGCAGGTAGATGGCTGCCAATAACAGGTGGGCCAAGGGCAGGGAGTCCTCCAGGGCTGAGGCCTTTTGCGCCAAAGCAAAAGCCTGCTCAAGGTTCCGTGGGTCCGGGTTCCATTGCGACCACCACTCTTGCCAGTAAGTGAAACCTAGCGATGGGTAGACCTCCGCATACGTGGGGTCTAATGCAACCGCCTTCTCAAACATTTGCCGTGCCTGGGCATTCGTCTCTTTCGTGGCGCGCCAATAGTAATCGACCCCGCGCAAGTAGTAGTCATAGGCCTCGATGTTGTCCGTGGTCTTGCGCACCAGGACCCCTCGCTCCCACAAGGTGAGTTGCAGTTTCAGCGTCGTCACGATCTTCTGCCTGATCTCATCTTG
The DNA here is from genome assembly GCA_964489255.1 of uncultured Enterobacteriaceae bacterium. Lineage (GTDB taxonomy): Bacteria > Desulfobacterota > Binatia > Bin18 > Bin18 > CAZAYE01. Next base: position 2,576 of record CAZAYE010000597.1, on the reverse strand, counting down.
TAGCGCAAAGATCTCTTTCAGCTCCCGGTCATAGCGCTCTGACCACAGGTGACTGCCCGTCGTAGTATCAATCAACTGCGCCGTGACCCGCACCTGAGTGTCAGATCTGCGCACACTCCCTTCAAGGACATATTGCACCCCCAACTCCCGGCTCACGTCTTGGACCTTCACCGCCTTGCCCTTGTAGGTGAAGGCGGAGTTGCGGGCGATAACAAAGAGACCTGACAGCTTAGAGAGATCGGAGGTGAGGTCCTCGGTGAGGCCGTCGCTGAAGTACTCTTGTTTCGGATCATCACTCATGTTGACGAAGGGTAATACGACAAGGGAGGGTTTATCAGGCAGGGGCAAAGCTTGGGCAGTGGGTGCTGGGGGCTGGGGGTTAGGGACTGGCAGGGAAAGATAGCGAACGGCGACGATTGTCCCTACGATGAGTAAGAGCGCTGCCACTACCATCCGCTGGGGGGTGCCCACCCGCCGCGCTTTGAGCCGCAGCACTTGCAGACGTTGACGAACTCCCTTGGGTTTCTCGGCCAGCAACGTGTACACCGGCAGCCGCTGCGCAATATTCTTCAGCTTTGGCCGCCCGAGCGACACGACGGTCCCTAACGGGAGTTTCTTCTCGACTTCCTGATAGACGGCCTGGGAGACGCAGATGGTGTCAGGCTCGGTCAGCGTCTGTAACCGTGAGGCGATATTCACACCGTCGCCAAGAACATCCCCATTCTGTTGGATGATGTCACCGAGATGAATGCCAATGCGGACGTGGATCTGTTCCTCTTTCTCGGCCTCGGCGTTGTGGCGGCGAAACCGTGCCTGCACGTGCTGGGCGCATTGGACGGCGTGGACCACGGAAGGAAAGTCGACCACGAAGGCGTCGCCTAGCGTTTTGATGACGTGGCCGTGATGCTCCGTGATCGCCTGCTGAATCACCTGATTATGGACTGCCAGTACGCGCAGCATGCGGGTTTCATCGGCACCCATCTGGCGGCTAAAGCCTACCATGTCGGTAAACATGATCGCCGCCAGCCGTCGAGTCTCTGATTGCACTGCGCTGCCGGTGTCGTCCTTCATAAGTCCGGATTATTCTACTGGCGTTGCTGAGGTGTCAACGGTGTTGCCTAACGCCTTAGGGATAAGCTGCCCAACCGCGGCCTTTCATATTTGCTCCAAACCGCAACCGGGCAGCGATGCGGTGGAACGGTTTGTTAGGCATCGTTATTCGCCCCCGTCTCTTGCCCCCTCCTTGTTGAACTGTCCACCCCTTGTCTCACCCCATCGGGTCAGCAGTAGGCAGACCAAGGAGAAACTGCCCATAGTTCTCATACGCCGAGTCATTCACCATCAAATGCGAAACCTCAACCTGTAGGTCTCGGAGGCAGCGTTGCAGGATGTTGTCTAACCGTACCGCACTGCCGGCACCGTAGCGAAAGGCAGCGGTGGTGACCTCCAACGCGACATCGTTCACCCAGGTGGTCGCGCCACGGAGTTCAGCTTGTTGGTGCAGGTCAAGCCGGCGTCCTGCACTCACCGTCGCCCAGGCTTTCTCCATTACCTCAAACATAAGCGCCCGCGCGGCGCGCAGCCGTAGGTCTCCTTCCGCTACGGTGCGCTGGAACACCGCCCGTGAAGCGAGCGGAACGGCCTTGCCGTAGCCGCGTCCTTTCGATTGCGCAAGTTGAATGATGGCGTCCAATGCCCGGCGCGCCACCCCCAAGGCAAAGGCCGCATGCTCGTAGATCACGAACCCTGGAATGCCCAGGTTGTAGAGCGGCCCGCCCCGCTGCGGCTGCAGCGCTACCAGATCATACGAGAAGGCCGCTGGGACAAAGATATCAGAGAGAGCAAAGTCGAAACTGCCCGTCCCTTTCATCCCGGCCACATACCAGTTATCGAGAATCTCCACCTGCGTAGCGGGAACGATCAACATCCGCAGGTCTGGTGGGTGCCCCTCATCGTGGTTCACCAGCACCGTGGCGGTTACCCACTCCGCATGGCGAATGCCGCTGGCCCAGGACCAGCGCCCGCTGACACGGTATCCCCCATCGACCGCCACGGCTTTGCCGGGCATCAGCGCACCGGCCATCGTTGGGATGCCGTCGCCAGCAAAGATCCGTGCGACTGCGACCTCCGGCAGCAACGCCGCCGCCAAGCCGAGCGCGGCCGCCCCGATCCCTAAACACCAGCCCGCGGAGGAATCAATGTAAGAGACAGCTTCGAGGACGTCGAATTGGGTCATGGGGTCGGCTTCTGCGCCACCCAGCACGACAGGCGTTTTGAGCGCCAAGAGACCAGAGTCACGGAGCGCTGCTACCGTAGCCTGCGGGAGCGTTCGCATAGCCTCAGCTTCATCCGCGTTTGCGGCTAGAATGTCTCGCACATTATCAACAGCCTGAAGAAGCGCCTGTCGTTTTTCTTCGCGTTCGGTGGGAAACAGCTGTTTCATTTCAGGCCCTCTTTCTTGTTCCTGTCTCCCTGTCTCCCTGTTGCCTTATCGTTTCAGAGCGGTAGAGAGCATTCTGATGCCTAATCGGGATAGGGGGAAGCCTCACGGCTCCTCCCCTCCCACACCACCGTAC
>CAZAYE010000596.1:0-3311 GCA_964489255.1 uncultured Enterobacteriaceae bacterium | reverse complement strand
GGGCGAGGCCTTGCCGTGGGAGACGGAGTAGGCTTCGAGGGCCAGGCAGCCGGTCTGGGACGTGAGCTTGAATTCGTGGAACAGCCGCGATTTCCCCACCCCTGGCTCACCCATCACCCCGACAATCTGCCCGTGCCCACTTTTGGCTTGGTCTAAGGCTTTCCGGAGTAACTCCATTTCCGTCTGTCGTCCCACGAAGCGGGTCAGGCCGCGCTGGACCGCCACTTGCAGGCGCGTGCGTAGCGGCCCGGCGCCCAGCACTTCATAGACCAGGAGTGGTTCGGCTACTCCCTTAATCTGAGTGGCGCCCAAGGACTTGAAGGCAAAGAACCCTTCGGTGAGGCGCCGGGTGTATTCCGTGACCAGAATGGAGCCGGGGCTGGCCAGTTGCTCCATGCGCGCCGCCAAGTTCGTCGAATGCCCGACCGGCACATAATCGGTGTGGAGATCATCCTTGCGGATGGAGCGGAGCACTACTTCTCCGGTATTCACGCCGACCCGTAGGTGCAGGGGGGCATGGCCCTGGCGGCGCAAGGTATCGGCATGGCGGCGGATCTCCTCTTGCATGCGCAGGGCGGCATACAGCGCCCGCTGGGGGTGGTCTTCGTGGGCAATCGGCGCGCCAAAGAGCGCGAAAATGCCGTCGCCGAGCGACTGGGCCACATAGCCCTCGTAGCGGTGGACCGCGTCCATCATGAGCTGCAACGCCGGATCAATGAGGGCGCGGGCGTCTTCGGGGTCGAGGTCTTCGATCAGCGCGGTGGAGCCTTTGAGGTCGGCAAAGAGGGCGGTGATGGTCTTACGCTCGCCATCCACAAGGCCGCGGGCTTCTAGCGCCGCCTGTTCCGCGCGGATGCGTTCGGCCAGGTGGGGCGGCGTGTAGCTGGCGGGGGACTGAGCTTGAGAGCCGGTGCTGGTCAGGGGCGGGGGCACTTGGCCGTCTCCAACCCAGACCAGGATTGCTCCGTCCTCCTCTCTGGCCACACGGGCCGTATACAGGAGCTCAAATTTTAAGTCTTCCAGTGCCTCCTCATCCAAGTCGAACTCGCGTTTCAGTACGCGGTAGGACACTCGCCCCTTGCGTTTGAGGAGGTCACTGGCCTGGTCAATAACTTCCGAGAATTTCATCGCCCCTCCGTCCCGGCGTCTTTCAACTCACCTCGGGATTCTCAAATCCGCAGCTTGGGCACTGCATGCTGCCTCTTTACTCCTGCACGGCCGTCCTCATCCATCCAGGGCAGGTTGGCTCTCATCTATTGTGCCGCCGACGAGAACCTTTGCAGGACGCAATACGGCCAACGCTGCGAGTCCCAGAAGAATCAGGGCGATCTGGTTAAGCCGTAAGGCAACTCCAACGGCAAGGCCGATGCTGGCGGGGAAGCCGAAAGCAGTAAATATGACGACCTTTCCTCCTTCCTGCACTCCGACCTGACCAGGAACGAAGAACGTTGTACCGTCGACGAGCAGCGAAAAGGCCTCCACCGCAATGCAGGTCAAGAAATCTGTAGGGGTCGCGAGCCAGGAGAGCAATAGCGAAATCTGCAGTGCTCCCAGTCCCTGAGCGAGAAAGTGAAAGAGGATAGACATGGAAAAGTCGGCGCTACGGGTGGTGTGCAGGCTGGCGAGTTTTTCGTCAATCCGCGCTGCTTCCGCGCGTAATCCAGACAGCACGGTAGACGGCAACCAGAAGCGGTCAGCCAGGCGAAACAACCAGGCGAACAACCCGTTCCGTTGCACATGGAGAAACCATAAGCTCCCCAGGGTGGTGAACAGGAAAGCCGCGACAAGGATGAACTTGGCAGTCTGGGAAAGCGCAAGCTGATGGAGGAATGCGCCCAGACCAACCAGGATAAACACCGCTTGCCCGAGCATCAGACTGAGCTTTGCCGAGATCACCGAAGCGAGCCCGTCCGACAAGGGCACATATCGTTTGAGGAGGACCGCCTTGAGTACTTCTCCTCCCACCATGGCGGTAGGAGTGACAGCGTTTACCGCTGCACCGGCTAAGCGGATATTATAGAGCTTGGTGAAAGGGACGACCCGCGCCTCATGTGAGAAAGTGTACCACCAGCCGCGGGTCGTCAGCACGTCTCCGACTAGTTCGCAGGCGATCACGAACACCATACACCAGCCTATCTGTTCGAGGTTCTCGAAAAGGGCAGACAAACCGAGGCTCTGAACAAGCAAGGCAAAACAAACCAGGCCTGCAACAAGGAAGAGAAGAGGAAGCTTTTTCATAGAGAAGCGGTTAGCGATTGGCTATCAGCTTTACTAGCGCGTATAGCCTGCAATTCGCTCCCTGCATGCGCTCTCTGGCCTAGAGTTCCTGACATAAGCCTTAGCTATCAGCCATCAACCGTGCACCTTATCTCAGGCTGATGACTGAATACTGACGGTTGAGCGTTTATTTCCGGTTGTACCCGAGCTTATACGTCACAACCCCTTTGGCAATTCGCTCACCGGAAGGTGAGCTCACGTTGACATCAACGAACACTACACTGCGGCCGCGACGGATCACTTGTGCCTCAGCGGTGAGGTCCACACCCTCGGCCACTGCCATATAATGCACCGTCAAATCGATGGTCGCTCCCTGGGTGACGCTAGAATCAACGTTTGACCACACCGCCATAACGCCGGCACTGTCAATCAGCGAAGCGATAGCGCCGCCGTGCACGACTTGCGCCGTCGTGCGTAACTCTGGCCGAAACGGCAAACACATACGGCAGAAATCCTTTTTGATTTCGTCAATCTGCAGACCAAGCAGGGTGAAAAACGGTTCTGGCCGTGTGTTCGCTGCCATCAATCGCTCCCCTTTCCTAAGGCTCCTTCCATTCTGAGGAGTGCCTCCTTCATTGCCAGTCCGCCACCGAAACCAGTAAGTGAACCATTACTGCCTACGGCACGATGACAGGGAATAATCAGCGGGACAGGATTCCGCGCACAAGCCGCGCCGGCGGCACGCGGCGCCCGTGGCCGGTCAACTTGCACAGCCAGAGCAGAATACGTGCAGGTCTGGCCATAGGGAATACCGAGGAGAGCAGCCCACACACGCTGAAAGAATTCGCCGCCCTCAACATCGAGTGGAATGGTGAAGTGACGACGCTCACCAGCAAAGTATTCGTGTAGCTCTTGTTTCGCCTGCTTCAGGACTGTCATGCCTTGCGGACCCTGGGGGCCATGACGCTCAATCCAATGCCGGAAGCGCACGTGCTCTTTTTCCGGTGGCAGAGCGAGGCGACAGAGCCCACATTCACTTGCGGCCAGCAAAAGCGTCCCAAAGCGAGTCTCCAATGAGGTAACGCTTACCACCG